>JAOZKS010000620.1 GCA_029935255.1 Pontiella sp. | reverse complement strand
AATTTGTAGATCAGGGCAATGGTGATCTGTTCGACTTGGCTTTTGGGGTCGGGCACCTTGCCGACAAGAATATCGCGGCAAGAGTCGATTCGGCGTTTGGTTTCGGTATCGAGCATATTTAAATTTCCTTTTATTCGGCAACGTAGGACAGGCTTCCAGCCTGTCTGCACACGCAAAGAGCCATTCTATTGCAGACAGGCTGGAAGCCTGTCCTACATTCAATTCATAAACTGGTTCAACGGCACATAGTCTTTGATGTATTCGGGAATGGTTTCACGCCACTCGTTCGGCACTTCCTTAAAGTCGGCCATGTTGAACGAGGGGTTGACGTTTAGATCGGAGAGATGCCCGCTCTCGATAATGTTGCGCAAATATTGATCCGCAGCATAGGCTGAAAAATAGCGTTTCATGGCCATGAGGTGTTCGGCATCGTCGGGCTTTTGATCGAGGATAAACTGGTCAAACTCATCAGAGAGCATTTCATCTTTGGATTTAAAATAGGGAATGCGCCCGAAGATCTTTTCGAGAATCTCACGGATGGAGATCCGGCGATCCACCCCGGCAGCGCGGCGCAGTTTTTCGAGGGTGAAATACTCAACGGGTTTGTCGAACAGGGTTCCAGTCACATAGTCCACTGCCACATCCCAATTCTCCGCCTCGACCTCTTCTTGCAATACGGGATCGGCCATCACCTTGTCTTCAAACTTCTCGAAGAACATACGGTCAATCTTCATTCCTCCGAGGCCGATCTGCTCTGACTCCAAAGCCACCAACGCATCCGTTCCGCCGCGCTCATAGATGCTATCAAACGGCGGTGGAGGAGGTGGCGGTTCCCCGCCCCCGCCTCTGCCTTTCTTTCCAGGCTTTGGAAGTTTGATCTTTTCGTCGTAGTCGAATGTTTCTTCGAAATATTCGCAGGTGGCGAAAAAGTCAAAAAGCTTGAAGCTCATTTTGTCCGGCTCTTTGACCTGTTCCTTTATATCGGGGTCGAAGAGCTCTTCAAGAAAGTTGTGCTTGCGCGTACCGCGCCCTTTTATTTGCACAAAATCCTGCGGCGAAAAGATGGGGCGTAAGAGCGCGAGGTTGAGCAGATCGGGGCAGTCGTAGCCGGTGGTCATCATGCCGACGGTTACGCAGACGCGGGCGCGGCTGGTGCGATAGCTCTCCAGAAAGTTGGCTTTGCCCATCCGGTTGGTGTTCGCAAAGTTGATGGTGAACTGTTGCGCGT
>JAOZKS010000619.1 GCA_029935255.1 Pontiella sp. | reverse complement strand
CCCCGAACTGATGATCAACGGCCATGCCAGCTGCATCAGCTCCCGCCACCCACCAAAAGGGCGAGGCTCTGTTTCTAAGGATTGCATAAGGCGCGCAATCTACGCGGAAACCGTTATGAGAAAAAGAAAAACCGCTCTATACATGACGCAATGTCCCGCCCATGATCTTCCCCATTGAAAAACCGCGCGGCATTCTGAAAAGTAAGCTCGGAGAGGGATTCCTCGGAAACACCACGCAACTCGGCGGCCTTGGCGAGGACGAAACGAAGGTTGGCGGGTTCGTTTAAAACTGTAGACGGAGCATCCTGCTCCGTTGGAATGGGCTTGCGCGTTGACTCTAAATTTTCAAGGGTGGAAAAGGCGTTCTTACGTTCTTCCCGAACGGAGCAAGATGCTCCGTCTACGACGTTATGCGGCAGAAGGTCCGGCGCATCAGTTTCGATCAAAATACGATCGTCGGGCACGGCACGGATGGCCGGACCCGCCTTCTTGGCATTGGGTCGGGTGATGGAGCCGGAGAAGGAAATATAGGCTCCGCGCTTTACCAACTCGGTAGCGACCTCGGCGGTGCCACCGAAGCAGTGGATGAGCATCCCGCGCGGCAATTCACCAAATTGGTCGAGCAGTTCAATCAGCCTACCCCAGGCTTGACGACAATGAATCGTGACGGGGCGATCGAATTTACGAGCTATTTCAAGCTGGGCAAGAAAAACGGCTTCCTGATCCGCGTCATCGCGATCTTCGATGGCGTGGTCGATGCCGATTTCCCCCACCGAGGCCTGTGGATAAGTTGTCAGCAACTCTTTCAAGGTCTGGAAGCATTGGTCAGAACGCCCGCCAATGAACCACGGGTGAAGCCCAAAGGCGAAACAAGCCTCTGGATACCTGTTAGCAATTTCAACAACTTTGGGCCAATCCTCTTCGCAGCACCCTTTAACGGCCATGCGTCCCACTCCAGTCAATTGGGCTCGTTTCATTACTTTTTCAAGCATTGGAAACAGGCGCGTGTCCTGAATATGGTTGTGGGAGTCGAAAAGTTTTAAGTTTTGAGTCTTAGGTTTTAGGTCGTACATCTTAAACCTCATGTCTTGCACCACGCCTTACATAAAAGAGCGAGTCCATCCCCCGAAGGCCTTCATTAAACGGGTGCCAATGACGGTACTCGAATCAGGAACTTCCGGGAAATAGCCCACGTCGATATAGTTATCCTGGAAATGGGGATCGCGGGGA
>JAOZKS010000618.1:597-1245 GCA_029935255.1 Pontiella sp. | reverse complement strand
GACTGCGCGGTTGGTTTTCGCATCGAGCTTTCGTTTAACGAGCCTTTTCTTTTCGAGCGGCTTGAGCATATTGGTGACAGTGGCGGGCTTGATATCCATTAGCCGTGCAAGGTCGGCTTGGGTAATTGTGCCAGCGGAACCAATATTCAGTAAAATACGCCCCTGCCCGTGGTGCAGCCCTTCGGGGGCAAGCCCTTCCTCGAGAGCTCGTTCAATGAGCCGCCCGTTGTGAATCAAAATATGTAGCAGGGTCTTCTTCATGCCGCCTCCGTTGTTAGCAACATAATATCAACGGTGCAGCCCAAAGGAAAATTGCATCGGGGCTGAAAATTATTGCTGCGACATTTTGGCGAGGGCTTCGAGTTTGGCGAGTGCTGCGCCGGAGTCGATCGATTCTGCGGCGAGCGTGAGGCCTTCTTTGGGGGTGTCGGCCTTGCCGCCAGCCATGATGGCGAAGGCGGCGTTGAGCAGGACGATGTCGCGCTTTGGGCCTTGTTCTCCATTGAGGATGGCGCGGGTGATCGCCGCGTTTTCGATGGGTTCGCCGCCGACGAGGTCGGCGGCTGTTGCGGTGGCCAGTCCAAGTCCGGTGGGCTGCACTTCGTAGCTCTCGACCTTTCCTCGTCGGATTTCGGTGACCATCGTGGT
>JAOZKS010000618.1:0-587 GCA_029935255.1 Pontiella sp. | reverse complement strand
CGTGGTGAATTCGTCGAGGCCGTCGTTGCCGTGTACGATAAACTGGTGGTTCATCCCAAGCTGGGCGCAGGCATCGGACACCATTGGAACGAGATCGGGGGAAAAGACACCCATGATGCCGTTCTTTACCCCCGCCGGATTGCAGAGCGGACCGAGAATGTTAAAAATGCTCCATACACCCAATTCGCGGCGTGGACCAACGACGTGCTTCATCGCGGGATGCAGCCTTGGTGCAAACAGGAAGGCAATGCCGATCTCCGCTAGGCACTCTTCCATGCGGGCGGGGGAATACTGGAGGTTGACCCCCAGCTCGGCCAGCACATTGGCACTGCCGCATTTACTCGATACCCCGTAGGAACCATGTTTGGCCACGGTCACACCTGCGCCGGCAATGACGAAGGCGGCGGTGGTGGAAATATTAAATGTATGCGCACCGTCGCCGCCGGTGCCGACGATATCGACGGCATTGGGATCGTCGCATTGGATTGGGGTCGCATTGGCGCGCATCACCTCCGCGCAGCCCGCGATGGTCTCCGGCGTTTCCCCCGTCAGCCGCAGGGCGGCGATGAACGCGCCGATCTGCGCCT
>JAOZKS010000617.1 GCA_029935255.1 Pontiella sp. | reverse complement strand
TCCGCACCCAGCAACTGTTACTCTCCGCGATTGAACCAGTCTACGGCTTTACTCAGGGGGAAACAACGGACACATCCCTAAAGACGGTCTATTGGCCTTCTGGAGACTACGAGAATCTCAATGCCCCTGATCCCGATCATTCTAATAGCGGGACGCTATTTTGTTTGCCGATTATCCCTGCGGATGGACAAAGTGTTTTGGAGGTCGCACGTGATACGAGCGAAACATTTTTGCGCCACGGATTCGCCGCCGCCATTACCATTAACCTTATGGATACCAAGGCAATGGAGGGTGTTGTAAGTCTTGCTTTCGATCGGCGGAATATAGAGCAAACGAAGGCAGCCCACGCCTGCATTCAGGAAATGGAGGCTCGCTACATGGAGCAAGGATACCCTCCGTATCGAGTTGACATTAACTCAATGCACCACGTTGTGAATGAAGACGACGCATTTTGGCGAACCATACGAGGACTTAAGCAGGCACTTGATCCTAACGGTATAATTGCTCCCGGACGGTACAACCTGTTATAGGGCTGTTTGGAGAGGGCTTAGTTCCCATATTTTGGAAGCCGCCGCGCAATTAAAGCATCCCTCACACGCGTAGGAAGCCGTTGGATTAACGCAATAATTTTTGCATCTATCCCCAGCACGTATCTCGGTTTGGGTTTGCGAGAACGAAGGGCCTGTTCGGCGATCCGGGCAACGACCGAAGGTTTCATGGCGTTGCGTTGGGCGTGATTCTTAGATGCCTGAAAAATAGGGCCATAGAGCGAATGGGCAGAAGCTGGGAGCTTCTGTAGATCACTCGCGAATCCATCCAGCGCCTTTTGGCGGATAGGTGTTTCAACATTGCCGGCTTCGATAATGGACACGCCTATTCCCCAAGGCCGGAGTTCAACCCGCATGGAATCGGTTATGGCCCTCAAAGCAAACTTGCTTGCGGCATAGGGGCCAAGGAAGGGCAGGGCTACGCGTCCGCTAATCGATCCCATGTTTATAATTCTTCCCTTCTGTTTCCGCAGAAGCGGAAGAAAGGTTTGCGTCATCGCGACCACTCCCACCAAATTTACCTCAAGTTGATGCCGAAACTTCTCAAGGTCCAGATATTCCAGCGGTCCAGCCAAGGGAAGTCCCGCATTGTTTACCAACCCGGCCAGACCATGGGAATCGGTTATTTGCGCGATGCGCTCAAAAGCGGTTTTAATCGACTCGTGATCACACACATCAATCATAATGGGAATCAGGCTATCCA
>JAOZKS010000240.1 GCA_029935255.1 Pontiella sp. | reverse complement strand
GACGGCTTCGGGCGGCTTGGTTTTGGATACGGCCAGCAGACGCACGCTATCGCGCGATCGCCCAGCCTTTTCACAGGCCGCAACGATGCGTTGCTCCACGTTTTCCAGTCGTTGTAAAAAGGTCTCATTCATGCTTCGCCTTGAACACATACCTGCAATTTGGTTAGGGTGGAAGTATGAAAGCTCCTAAACTACTCATTGCCCTCCTCTCCACCCTTGTATTGCTCCCTTCTGCCCGCGCAGGAAAAGAGGTGGATCGCCTGCTTAAGGAATACCGCCAAATCACAACGGTCTCCTGCAAGGTGCGGCGCACTAAAGTAGGCGCTGCCGGCAAGATGAAGTTTCTGAGCCGCGTCTACTATACGAACAAGGATCAAATCCATGCCGAAGGCATCACCCCGGTTAAGCGGCGCACGATTGCCGACGGGAAACGCCTCTACCAATATGTCGAAGGCGACCCAAAGGGGTTTTCCCGAGCCATTGAAGACCTGTCCGAACAGATGACGATCTCATTGCGCTTTGTTCCAGGCACCGCAATGGAGCATCTGCTTCTTTTGAAAGGGAAAGAGGAGACTGCTCTTCCGGCAGAAAATGGCCCCATAAAGAGGGTGGGAATCCAAACCCAGAAAAACTATGTCGTCCTCTTGATCGATGCCCAGGGGCGCCTCGTGGGCATCGGGTTCTACGAAACAGAGGGATTGAAAACCAAAGTTGCGGACTATGAATATCGCGACTTCAAGGAGGTACTCCCCGGCGTATGGGTTCCGCTTACCCACGAAGCCTCCATTACCCGCCCCGAAATGATTTTCAAAGAAACCGTTAAAATTGATCGGTTCGTTGCCAACCAACCCATCGCAGAATCCCTCTTCATTCCCGCTAACTTCTTTAGCAAAAATATTGACTTTGTGGATGATTTTGCGAAAATTTTCCCGAATCAGGAGAATGAGTAGCTGACAATTCAGCGGACAACAAAAAATGGAGATACATATGAAGAAACTCATCGCAGGAGTATTAATTGCAATGATGGTCATCGGATCAGTTGCACCGACCGTTCAGGCGGCGGAAAAAGGCCGAGGCGGCTTTATGGGCTTCATCGCCGGATGTTGCTTTGGCATGCGGGCCGGGGCCGACTACAACGACGGCAAAGAGATTGTTTGGCGGGAGTGGGTTATGTTGATCCCTTACGTTGGACTTGTGTTCGCCGTTTGGAACGGTATTGACGGTGCAAGCGGAAAAACCCGTGCGGACTATGCAGAAACCTATGGGTCGACCTATTTTTAATCGCCCTCAGCATTTAATGCATAAGAACATTCCTGCGATCTTCCTCGTGGGAATGTTCTTTTTTTCGGCCTACGCGCAGGCCGAAAGCCTCCGTCTGGCGACCTCCCTTTTCGAAAAAACCGAATGGGCTCTTTGCCGTCGCGAATGCAAGCGCGCGCTCCTTGCCGAAACCCCTCCAACCGAACGGTTCGAACTTCTCGGAGCCATGACTGCGGTGCGCCTGGGAACGAATCCGGATGAGGCATCCAAGCCCTTCCAATCCATCCTTGCGGAAAACCGCGATCCACAAATTTCAGCCATCGCGGCCTACGAACTCGGCCGCCTTCAATGGCAGCTCGACCACCCCGAAGCGGCATTCGACTCGTTTGCACTCTCCTTCCAAACCACCACGAACAAGCAACTCTTTCTCCGTTCGTCCTGCTCGCTCTTCCTTCTCTTTAAGGATCATTCCGAACTAAAAAAAGGGAAGGAAGGCCTCATCAGCCAAATCAATACCTCGCGCGACCAATGGCACGGCACCCTCTTTGCCGAATGCGCAAAGCCGGATCCCAAAAAAGATCAGCCCTCGGCTCCAAATTGGATCATCCGTTTCTACCGCAGCCAAATTAGCCCGGCTATTGGCAGCCGTTGCAATCTGGAACCGAGTTGTTCGGAATATTTCCATCAGGCCAATTGCAAACACGGCACCAAATCCATTCCCATGATTGCCGACCGCTTGGTTCGCGAGCCCGGAATCAACCATAGAAAAGAGAATCCGGTCATAATGGAAAGCGGACAAATCCGCTACCACGACCCCATAGAAAACCACGACTTCTGGATGAAAAAATGAAATCCCTCTTAATACTCCTTCTCCTGCTGGGAGCCTTGCTCGTTCCCGCTCTGGCCGACGACCTGACTTTTAGGCTCGCGCAGGATCTGCTGAAAGAAAACAGCTATGAACTCGCCGGCGTCGAGTTCCGGCGATTCGCCATGGAGACCGAAAACAAGCCCGCGCAGTCTGCCGCGTATCTCTATTCCAGTTATGCCTATCTACAAGCCGAACAACCCGGGACCGTCCAGGAGATGCTCGACCGCGCCGAGGATGCCGACCGCGCCGCCACCTACCCCGCCGAGCTCTCGTTGCTCAACGCCGAAAATGCGCGATTAATGCATGATTCCGATACAGCCCTGTACTTTTACGACCTGCTATCCGATGATGGTGAAAGCGCCGACTTCCAAACCTTCGCTCGGCGGCGCTCCGCCGCAATTGAGCTGGCCCGGGGCGATATTCTTGCCGCACACACCCACCTCGAAAACTCTCCCTCCGACGAGGCCGAAAGCCTGCAAGCACTGGAGGCTTATGCCAACGGAAAAGACAAGACCCCGCTCATCGGCGGGCTATGGGGTTTGATCCCCGGCGCGGGCTACTGGTATTCCGGCGAAACCGCCAATGGCTTCCGCAGCCTGATTCTCAACAGCCTGTTTATCTTCGGATTGGTGAGCACCGCCGAAGAAGAGCAATGGGGCGCGTTTGCCGCCATCGCCTTCTTCGAGGTCACCTGGTACACCGGCAGCATCTACGGCGGTATTGACTCCGCCCAGCGCCACAATCAGGAGCGACTCGGCACCGCCATCGATGCCATCGATGGACACACCTCATACCAGCCCGACCCCGGCATCACCGCCCCCATCTTTAAACTCAAGATTATGTTTTGATGAAATATTTTTTCTATCTCCTCCTCCTGCCCTCCCTTCTCTTCGCTGACTACCACTACCCCATCGGCGAACGCGCAACCTATACCATCAAATGGGGCCTGCTCACCTGCGGCACCAGCACCATCAGCTGCGACGAAGTCGAGGCGGAGGGCCAGCATCTGATCCGTATTCGCGTCCACGCAAAAAGCAACTGGCTCGTCTCCACCCTCTATCCCGTCGACGACACGGTCGACTGCTTCATCGATCCCGAAACGCAACTTTCCGTACGACTCGAAAAACACACCCGCGAAGGGGGCTTCATCTGCAAGGATGTCCTGACGATCAACCGCCAAAACAACATCGCGCAATGGGACAGTCAAAACCTGAATATTTCGACCAACTATCCGATCACGGCCGGAACCTGCGACGCCGTCTCGTTCCTCTACGCCTTCCGGCAATACGCATTCGAAGAAAACCAATCGCGAGACTTCCCCTTGGCCGTTGATACGGCGCTGCACGGCATCACGATCACCGCCAAAAACACGGACGAAAAAAAGATCGGCGACACGGGCAAGGTGCTTTGCCGCAAGTTCATTGCCACTCCAAAACGCGACGACCTCTTTGTGCGCAAGATTCCCAAGGAGATATGGATCACCGAAGACGACCGAAAAATCCTCGCCAAGATGGTCGTTAAAGTCCCCGTCGGCAGCGTCCGCATTGTGCTCAAGAACTATGTTCCGCCTGCAACGCTAGCGCTTGACCCCGAAACCCAATCTCCCTAGAGTGTACCTCAAGTTCTGAATTTCCTTTAAAAAAAGGAGTTGTATGACGACTACAAGCTGGCCTTTCCTACTCAGTATTCTCGCTTGCACTCTTCTTGTGCTCCCGGTTAAGGCCGGGGAAGAAGCAAAGAACCCCGCCGAAAAAGGAACCGTGATATTCTACCGCACCCAAAGTGCAAAAGGGGGCGCGATACGATTAAGGATTACCGACGGAGATAACGCCGACGTTGGTCACTTAACCAATGGGTCTAAAATTGTAAAAGAACTGGATGCTTTAAAACAAGCGACGAGGGAGAACCTCCCGCGAATACGATGATTAAAAAGGAGTGTTCCCCATGAAAATTTCATTGCTCTACCTGATGGCTCCCCTGATCTTTCTTACGGGGTGTGCAACGGTTAAGAAGCAGCCGGAGGCCGTGGAGTCTTCCGTATCGCGTGAAACGCAGCAGGAGGCGCAGAAACAGCAGGCGCTCCCGCAAAAGCCAAAATTTAAGCGCAAGGTGGCCATTGGTCGCTTTAGCAACGAAACCCGCTACGGGCGGTCCTTATTGCGCGACGACGAAAACGACCCGCTGGGCAAACAGGTTTCCGACATTTTGGCAGGTCGGCTAGTGGAGTCGGATCGGTTCCTCGTTTTCGAGCGTCCCGACATTAATAAGCTGAAAGCCGAAGGAGAACTCTCCGGTGAAGCGCTGGATCTGGTGGGCGTGGATACCATGATCCTCGGATCGCTCACGGAATTCGGCCACTCCACCACGGGCAAGAAGGGCTTCATGAGCTCCACGAAAAAGCA
>JAOZKS010000616.1 GCA_029935255.1 Pontiella sp. | reverse complement strand
CGTTGCTGGCGAATGCGCTGGCCCTTGGCTTTGTGATATTTGACGTAGATCGCCTCGGGTGTGCCGTCGACGAAGAGCTGGAGCTTCGATTTTTCGCCCTGTGAACAATAGTATTCCTTGTTCATGATCACCCCGCCGAATTTGAAGCGTTTCATGTAGGTGATGCGCGCGTCGGTGTAGATGGCGGTAAATTGTTTTTCACGATCGAAGATTTCGCACCGCTCCAGACTGTCGTCGACGAAGAGTTTTTCCGGCGGCGGCATCACCTTGTATTTCCCGTTGCTCCAGACCACCAGCAGCTTGTCGAGCGATGAACATTCAAGGAGGACTTCACCTTTGACGTTGGTGCCGATATATCCGTTTTCGTCGCGCTTGATCTGTAGCTCGGTAGCCGTTAGTTCGCGGACTTCGACTTCCTTGAAGCTGGCGGACTCGGTGCAGCGCGGATATTGACCTTTGTATTCCTTGATCAGCCGCTTGATGTAGCGGATGGCATAGCCCTTGAGTGCCCCGAGATTCTTTTCGACTTCGGCGAGTTCGGCGAGAATGTCGTCGATGTCCTTGCGGTTCTTTTCGATGTCGAACAACGAGATGCGCTTGATCCGCACGCCGAGGAGCATTTCGATATCCTCATCCACGATCTTGCGCTTGAGCTGTTTTTTGAACGGTTCGAGGCCTTTGTAGACGGCTTTGATGACCGCCTCGTAGGTTTTGCACTGCTCGATCTTTTTGTAGATCCGGTTTTCAACAAAGATCTGAACGAGGGTTTTGTTGTGGAAGTCGTCGAGCAGTTTGGCTTTGCGCAGGTTGAGCTCGCCTTCGAGGATTTCGAGTAGTTGTGCGGTGTTGAAGCGAAGCACCTCGTCGACGGTCATTTCGACCGGGCGGTGGTTGCGCAGGCAGATGAGGCGGCTGGAAACAGAGGTTTCGCATTTGGTGAAGGCGTAGAGTTTCTGGATGACCTTTTCTTGCTCCGCTCCGGGGCTGAGCGTCAGCTCGATCTCGACCTTCTCGGCGGTAAAGTCGTCGATGGTGCGTACCGGCACCTTTTTCTTTTTGACGGCATCCTCGATGGAGGCCGTCAGCGATTCGGTGTTGGTGCCGTGTGGTAGTTCGGTAATGACCAGACGGTTGTTTTTGCGCATCTCGATCTTCGCGCGCAGCTTCACCTTGCCTCGGCCCTTGTTGTATTCGGAAACGTCCATCAGGCCGCCGGTCTGGAAGTCCGGCAGCAGGTTGAGTTCAACCGGCGTGC
>JAOZKS010000615.1 GCA_029935255.1 Pontiella sp. | reverse complement strand
TGTCCGCGCCATGGCCCACATAGAACTGCTCGAACTGCGCCTTGAAAATAATGATGGCCAGACCGTTCACAAAGCCCAGCATGACCGGATGCGGCACCAAGCGGATAAACTTACCCAGCTTGAGCAGGCCGAAAATCATTTGCAAAACGCCCATGAGAATCACAGCGGCAAAAAGATAGCCCAGCGCCGCCTCCGCGCCAACGGCGGCGGTTTGCAGGATCACCAGCGGCGCGAAGATCACCGCCACCGCACCCGTTGCACCTGAAATCATACCCGGACGTCCACCAAAGATGGCGGTAATCAGCCCCATCATGAAAGCGGCGTAGAGTCCAACAACCGGATCAACGTGTGCCACGAACGAAAAAGCAACCGCCTCGGGAATTAATGCCAGCGCCACGGTCAAGCCCGATAGAATGTCGTTCTTTACATTGCGCGGCCGCTCAATCTTCAATTTAAACAGCGTATTCGTTTCGGTCATGGGATAATCCAGTTCGGAGTTAGTAGATATTCGTTAGCAGTCAAACCGCCTCTAAAAGCGCGCGACTATCCCAGAATCGTTTTTGATTACCAGTCCTTTTTAGAGCGTTTTTCCATCGGAGCGACCCTTCGTATTCTACTGGAACAGGAAGGAAGCTCCCGTTCTACACACCCACCCCCTCCCCTGCAAAAAAACCAGAGGAGGGAAGCCGGTGCCGTTGACATTGCCAAGGGGATCGATAGAATGCCTCATTTACTTTTAACCCCCCGAATTTGCCGACGAAGGAGATACCAGCATGGCCGCAAAAAAAAACGCCCCCGCAGATAAATCATCCGCCCTCAGCGCCGTAGTGGCGCAAATCCAGAAACAGTATGGCGAAGGTGCCATCGTCAAGCTTGGTGAAGCCAGCGCCAATAAAAAGATTGAATTCATCTCCACCGGCGCACTGACCCTCGACCTCGCGCTCGGCATCGGAGGTTTACCCCGAGGACGCGTGGTCGAAATCTACGGCCCGGAATCCTCCGGCAAAACCACGCTCGTCTCTCACGTTATCGCCAACGCCCAGAAAGCCGGCGGCGCAGCGGCCTTCATCGATACCGAGCACGCACTTGATCCAACCTACGCCAAAAAGATCGGTGTCGATATTGACAACCTGCTCGTCTCCCAGCCCGACTCCGGCGAAGAAGCCCTCAACATTTGCGAAGCCCTCGTGAAGAGTAACTCCCTCGATGTCGTCGTCGTCGACTCCGTCGCCGCCCTCGCCCCCCGCGCCGAGCTCGAAGGCG
>JAOZKS010000030.1 GCA_029935255.1 Pontiella sp. | reverse complement strand
TGGTCAGGTAGTCACGCAGGACATTGCCCGTTACGGAGATCGTATCCTCCCCCGCTTTGGCCCGCGCCAAAGTGAGGCGGGTCGCCGCTTCGGGATCCATGATTTGAATATCGAGGCCTTCGGTGTCGTGGTCTTTGAGGTAAACCTGCACCTTTTCAATCAGCTGGGCATCGTGCGCTCGGTGGGGATCGAGCCAGAAGATGGCCGGTGTGTTGGTTGCGCGGGCGCGGGTTACAGCGAGTTTTACCCAATCGCGGATGGGAGCATCCTTGGCCTGGCATGCGCGCCAGATGTCGCCGGCCTCGACCGCATGTTCGAGAAGTACAGCACCGGATGCATCCACAACGCGGACGGTACCGTCGGAAGGTATTTCGAAGGTTTTGTCGTGGGAACCGTATTCTTCCGCCTTCTGAGCCATGAGGCCGACATTCGGCACGGTACCCATTGTACGCGGATCAAAAGCCCCGTTTTCTTTGCAGAAGTCGATGGTCTCTCGATATACGCCCGCGTAGCAGCGGTCTGGAATGATAAAATTGGTATCCTGAAGGTTGCCCGATTTGTTCCACATTTGACCGGAGGTGCGGATGGCGGCCGGCATGGATGCATCGATGATGATATCGCTCGGCACATGCAGATTGGTGATCCCTTTGTCGGAATCGACCATCGCCATGTCCGGGCTGTTCGCATAAACCGCCGCAATGTCGGCTCCGATCTCTGCCTGCTTTTCAGCGGGAAGGGTAGTCATTTTTGCAACGAGATCGCCGAAGCCGTTCTTCACATCAACCCCAAGAGCCGCGATGGTGTCGGTGTGCTTCTCGAAAACCTCCTTAAAGAAAACCGTCACCGCATGGCCGAAGATAATCGGATCCGAAACCTTCATCATCGTCGCTTTCATGTGGAGCGAGAAAAGCACACCGTCGGCCTTGGAGCCTGCGATTTGCTCCGCAAGAAATCCACGGAGAGCGGAGGCACTCATGAACGTGCCGTCAAGTACTTCGCCGGCCTGGAGTGCGAGGTTGTCTTTAAGCACGGTGACGTTACCGTCGGCATCAACGAGTTCAATCCTCGCAGCCGTGGCTTCAGGAAGCGTTACCGACTTTTCGTTCCCGAAGAAGTCCCCCCCCGCCATGCTGGACACGCCCGACTTGGATTCCGCACTCCAAGCCCCCATGGAGTGCGGATGGTTTTGGGCATATTTTTTGACCGCGACGGCGGCTCGTCGGTCGGAGTTGCCTTCGCGCAGTACAGGGTTGACGGCACTGCCCTTAATCTTGTCGTAGCGGGCCTTTGCAGATTGCTCCGCCTCGGTTGTGGCGACTTCAGGATAATCCGGGAGAGCAAATCCTTTATCCTGAAGCTCTTTGATGGCCGCATTCATCTGCGGCACAGAGGCGCTGATATTCGGCAGCTTGATGATGTTGGCATCGGATGCCTTCGCAAGGTCGCCGAGTTCGGCCAGGGCATCGGGGACGCGCTGCGCGTCGCTCAACACATCTGGAAACTGAGCAAGGATGCGGCCCGCAAGGGATATGTCCCGCGTTTCAACCACCACCCCCGCCGCACTGGTGTAGGCTTCGATGATTGGAAAGAGTGAGTGTGTGGCCAGAGCCGGTGCTTCGTCGGTGATGGTGTAGATGATTTTAGCTTTATCGTTCATGAGGACTCTTTGGGTTGAAAGTGATCCAACAGGAAATCGCTTTTCAGGATACGAATCAACTCCAAACACGACAAACCACTCAGGATGTGTCCCAAAGCCTATAGCCTAATGCCCAAGGCCTTTCTTCCCTTTATAGAGCATCCAGGCAGCAAGGGTTTTGGCATCGGCGATCTGGTTGGTGCGGATCATTTCGTCTAGTTCGGTTTCGGTGAGGATGACGGTTTCGATGTTTTCGTCTTCATCGAATGCGGTTGCACCCTGCTCCGCGACTTCGGCAAAAAAGATATCGATGCGCTCGGTGCAGTAGCCCACGCTTGGGAAAATCGGGCCGAGCAGTTCCACATGATTGGCCCTGTATCCGGTCTCTTCCTGCAATTCGCGGGCGGCGGAAGTCGCGGATTTCTCGCCGGGGTCGCAATTCCCCGCCACAACCTCGAAGCAAACCCGCTCCATCGCTTTGCGAAACTGGCGAATGAAGACAAAACGCCCATCGGGCAATTGCGGGATGATGGCCACGGCAACACCATGCCGCACGATCTCCCGCACCGATTTCCGACCGTCTTCCAATTCCACATCCAGCACATCCACACTTAGGATGCGCCCCTCGAAAACGGTCTTCCGTGAAATCGTTTTTTCGTACATTTTCTCTTCTCCGGTTTGAACTCGGCCACGCACTTCTTTATAGTGGGTCCTTATGAGTCACGCGAGAAAAGATTGGGAAAGCACCGGGGAAGCCCACCTTGCGGCCTATGCCTCCCGGAGTGCGGAAAGCCTTGGACGTCACCATGCGGAGAGTGCCCACCCGTTGCGTTCATGCTTTGCACGCGACCGGGATCGTATTCTACACAGCAAATGTTTCCGGCGGTTGGAATACAAAACCCAGGTCTTCGTGAATGGGATGGCCGACCACTATCGCACCCGCTTAACGCATACCATGGAAATGGCGGCGGTGGGCCGGACACTCGCCCGAATTCTTCAAACAAACGAGGATCTAACGGAGTGCATTTGCCTTGCGCACGACATCGGCCACAGCCCGTTCGGTCATGCCGGCGAGGATGTACTCGACGATCTAATGCAAAATGCGGGCGGCTTCGACCATAATCTTCAAAGCCTCCGATCCATCGAGGTGATTGAATCGCCCTACCCCGACTTTCAAGGCTTAAACCTGAGCTGGGAGGTTCGCGCGGGACTGCTCAAGCATGAGTCGCATATCGAAGGAGCCGAGCTCGATGGCCACCCCATCGGCCCCTTCCAATCGTTGGAAGCGCAAATCGCCGATATTGCCGACGATATGACTTACCATGCGCACGATGTCGATGATGGCCTCGAGGCGGGCATCGTTACCCTTGCTCAGCTGGAACAAACCGAATTCTGGCGGATGGCTGCTGCCGCAACACGAGACCGCTATCCCACGCTGTCCGAAGACCAGTTCCTGCGCACCACAGTCCGCAACCTGCTCGAACTGCAGATGGTCAACGTGATCGAACACGCATTCCAATCCTTGGAAAAATACAATCCCTCGATCATGCGCGATGTCATGTCCGCTCCCGCGCGCATTGTCGACTTCACCTCGGAAATGAAAGACATCCTCTCGGAATTCACGGCCTTCATGTTCGAACACCTCTATTTCCACCACGGCGTTGCCGATGCCACGCAAAGTGCGGTGGGCATGATGCGAAAGTTATTCCTTCACTATATCGAACATCCCGAAACCATGGGACGCAAAGCCCGGGCACGGATTGAAAACGAGGGGCTATGGCGCACGGCATGCGATTATGTTTCGGGCTGTACGGATCGCTACGCCATCGAGGAATACAAACGGTTTAAGCTCGGCGTTTAAACCTAAGAACAAACGTTGTTCATTTAAACTTCCCTCAGTTCATCCAGCGCCGGGCACCCCTCGGGCACACGCCATGCGTGGGGAAAGGAACGGCACTGTTTAGGCCGTGCGGTATAGATTCCACATTGATCGCCATCGAGAAAAAAACAACTGCCGTCGGGTTTATCGAGAAGCGCCAGCTGAATCCGGTTGGATGCCAAGCGGGTATGGATCTCGATAAAGTCAGGCTCCGCGAGCTTCAGATGGTTCGCCAGCGTGGTGATGTCGTGGTTCGTCAGCAACACCGCACCGGTCCACCGGCAGCAATCGCCGCAACCCGCACACTTAAATTCCTTTAATAAACCCTGATCCAGCATTGGACATATTCCCTTAATAAGCCGTCTGAATGCGTTGACAATAGGTGAAATTAAAGACACATTCAACCTTTTGCATCCATTTACGGTAAATGCGATGTATTAGAGTAAACTCGAAGAAAGGATCAAGAGAGATGTTCAATAAATTGGTAAAAACAAAGATTTTAATGGTACTCCCCGTTGCTGCCGCACTGGTACTCACCGGTTGCGATGAGGAAGAAACGATTGCTGCCAGTGCTGCGGAGGAACAAGTCGACTTGTCCCAAACCGAAGACCTTTTCGCCCAGCCGATCAAAGCCAACCCGCTCACCTCCGACCCCACTACCGTCATGGTTCGTGTGAATGGAGAAGGCATCACACGCGGTGAAATTCTCGAAGTCCTCAATGTAACCATGCAGCAGGTTGCCAGTCAGGTTCCGCCCCAGCAGCTCCAGCAGGTGCAGGCACAAATGTATGGCAACATACAAGAGCAGCTCATTACCAAAAAGCTGATGGATGCCGCCGTCGCCGTCGCCAACATTCAAGTCACCGAAGAAGAACTTGCAGAAGCGATGAAGGAAATCACCGCCAGCGTACCGGCCGGACAGGATCTTGCAACGGCACTGGCCGCGTCTGGAACAACCCTTGAGCAACTCACCGAGAACGTTAAGGAACAGCTGGCCACCCGTAAATTCCTCGAACGCAAAACCGAAGGAATTCAAGATGCCACGGAAGAGGATGCCAAAGAATTCTATGATTCAAACCCCGACCGCTTCAAAAAGCCTGAAGGGGTATCTGCCAGCCACATCCTGATCAAGTTCGACGAAGGTATTACGGACGAAGCGAAAGCCGAGAAAAAAGCCGAGCTCGAAAAGATCCGCACCGATATCATTGCGGAAACCGTCACCTTCGAAGCCGCAGCCCAAGCGCATTCCGGTTGCCCGAGCAGTGCTCAGGGCGGATCGCTGGGCACCTTCGGGAAAGGCCAGATGGTTCCTGAATTCGAGGTGGCCGCTTTCACCCAGGAAATAGATGAAGTTGGCGACATCATTGAAACCCCGTTTGGATACCACATCATTATGGTAACCGAACGGCAGGAAGAAGGCGTGGTTTCATTCGATGAAGCCAAAGAACAGCTTATCCCCTTCCTCAGCTCCCAAAACAAGCAACAGGCCATTGCCGACTTTGTTAAAAGCCTCCGGGATAGCGCCACGATAGAGATGGTCTCCGAGCAGTAGAACCCCTTGACCGTTCTCACGGCAACACCCCTCGACTCGAGGGGTGTTTTTTTGTGCCTGTCGATCCACGTTATAAACCTCTGGAAAGATTCCCTAATCGGAACTGGAATTGTTTCACGCAAAGGCACAAAGGTCGCAAAGTGCGGGGGTTTCTCTGTTTCTGGCGAATTCACGGCTTGGGCAATCGAAGGACGCGAAGCGGGGCCGAACTATGAACCCCGTGATATGCAGCAACAAAAAATCCCGATTGCACGAAGCAAACCGGGATGATAACAGGTAGCCGATGAGCACCTCGTCAGATTGAAAATCCATCCACGAGCAGAATCAGAAGGGTAAGTATGCAAACCCCGCACAGGCCTAAAGAAAACCAAGGCTGCTGGCCTCCTTCTATTTTTCGCCGCATTAACTTGGAATACGAAGCCGCCGCTGCAAGTAGAAACGTGATGATCAACACCCCCAGGAAGGCCGCTTTATTCTGGGCCGCATGATCCACCTTGCTGCCGGCAGGACCGACCAGAGGGAGAATCATACAAAGAAAAAAGAACGCCAATCCCGAGGCCACAGCCAGAACGGTTCCGGTTACAGGTTTAGCAACTATCTCGGTGAATGATCTGTTTTCTTCCTGATCCATGTGTTTTCCAACTCGTTGAATTTAATCTGCCGAGAATATATGTGGGTTTCCCTAGGGTTGGAAGAAAAAACAGTGCTGTTCGCGTGATGTCTGATTTTCGCACGGAACCTGCATAAAAGTTTTACGATAAAATTAGTTCGATTTCTTTGACTGCCACTCTATTTTTCGACTACATTAAAAGGCGTTGTTTTATGCTCGAACAGTGCTTAAACGAGCAAAACCTGAGGTCGTATGGATATCCAAAAAAAGAAGAAAAAAATTGTGGCATCCAGCGCCGCCCTGATCAGCATCGGCATCCATGTTGCTTTGATTCTAGGGGTCGGAGGAATGGTGGCCTTGAAGTTCTACAGGAAACAAGGGGCTGGCTTTCAGGTTGAAAATCAAAACCCCAAACTGGAACGCCGAAAACTGCAAATGCCGGTAAAAGCCGAGCCCTTCATCGAGCAGATGACCAAGCCCAAGTTGCAGACCACCTCGCGCATTACAGCCAACACCCCTCAAATGGTGAATATTCCCGAACAGGGTGAATATGTAAAAATGGCTCCCATGCCCACATTCAAAGGCGGTTACACCAACTTTGTCCAAATGGACCGAACCATGGAGTTCAACTCCAAATACCGCGATGTCTCCTTCGGGATTTCATCGATCGATTTCTTTGGAACCCGGGGGAAAGCCGAGAAGGTTGTCGTGGTCGTGGACACTTCCAAATCCATGCTTTTCGATGATCGCGGAGGTTTGGGCTCCTACCAGATGGTGCATGAAGATCTCAAGGAGGTGATCGGTAACATGCGCTCAGCCACCCTCTTCAACGTGGTCCTGTTCGACCACGAAAAAGTCTCGATCTTCAACCCGGCCATGGTGCCCGCAACACCTAACGCAAAAACCAACGTGCTCGAATGGGTCGGAGGAATCAATACCAACCTGGCGAGGGTCGGCCTTGACACCGAGATGGTCAACTATGCGCAAAAAAAGAAATACGATATCCCCATGGAAACATCGGACATCACAGGATGGCTGAAGGGATTCAAGGCGGCGGCCGAACTACAGCCCGAAATCATCTTCGTGCTGAGCGCCGACTGGGGAAGTGTCACCACCATGCGTCGCAACATTTCATACTTCATGAAAACCTCCGCATTTAATGCCTATCAAAAAATGCGCGCCGAACTGTTTCTATCCGATGACGATCAAAAAGAAAGAGTGGACGAGTATATGGAGGAATTCCACATGCTGCGTACCGCCGCCCTGAAAATGATTGAACTGGAAAACCAGGCTCGTATTGAGTCCGAAATGCAACCCAAAGTCGTGCGCGACTGGGATGAAATATTATACGACAACAAAATCCTGCTCCCCTCCCCTCCTGTGGCCGAACGTCAGCAGGAAAGTCTGGAGATTAGCCCGGTTGAAACCCGCTATACCGATGAAGAGGTGCTTGAATCCATTTTTGTCATCATTATGGATAACTACCGTCAAAAGGGATTTCCAAAACTTAACTTTGTCATGCTCACGGCCGATGGCTATTCCAAAGGCTCTGTCGAAGGCATTTCCTTGATGACCTCCGATGCCAAGTTCAGTGGATTGGCCAAGATGGTTGACGGGCGGTTCCGCTACCTCAAGGGGATGCCCAAAGTTGACAACCTACTGGATCAAAATCTTGACGATGTACTCGAACTGCTTGATACCCAAGGGCTATAACATGAAACTTACCCTCCATATCATCGTCCTGTTACTGGTCTCCGGTCTGGTTCATGCGCAGGAACTTCACACCTTCACCAGTCCAGATGGAAAGACCATCGAGGACCAGCTGATTAAATACGATTTTGAACATAAAATCGTTACTCTCGATAAAAACGGAAAAGTACCGCTCGATACGTTCAGCAAAGCCGATCAGGAATATATCCTAACGTGGAACATGGTCATGGGATTCAAATCCACCATGCGGTTTAAAACCGACCTGACAAAGCGCAACTGGGCTCGCATGAAGACCGAAAAAAGCATTACCCCCTACTGGATGGATGCTGTTCAGGTTCCCGGAAAATCCACCCCGACCCACACGGTGGTTTTGGTCGATGACTACGAAGAATACAACGCACTCTACATAGAGGCCGAGGGCTACTCCGTAACACTGAAAAATCAGAATTTTTTTCCCATCGAGAATATTGTCGTGGAAAGCAAGGTCTTCTTCGAACAAGAATACTTCACCCTTCCCGACGACCTGTTCACGAGCATGGAGAATGAGTACACCGACACCATAACCACCAATAAAGTGAAGTTCACGAGCGAAACAATCCCCGTCATCATTCCGCGTGAAGAAGTCATTGTATATTCGGAGTGCGCCATCACCATCGACCATCAGGTCGACCGAAATTCCTTAATCAGCGAGACCGAGGGGGATGAGGATGATTCTGGCGAAGGGGATGATGAAGAGGATGAGGGAGAAGATGCTGAATCCATAATTGAAGGATTCGGCGACTGGGACGATCACAGTCGGCGGCGCAAAGGGAGAGTGACCGGAATCTGGGTACGCATCGGCATCAAAGGCACCGATGGCGAAATGGTCTGGCGCGAAATGACCAACCCCTCCTCCCTGCCTAAAAAGGTTTCCTGGGATTTTTAAATTCGATCAAATTTCAGGCATCTTCTTTCCGGCCTCCGGAAGGTTCATTCCGTACATCGAGTTGAAGATCACGACAAGATTAGAGAAGACCATCCCAACAGCGCAGTATTTAGGCGAAAGCCACCCCACTCCGGCAAGGAACATGCCGACCGTGTTGTAAAGAAAAGCCCAGCCATAGTTTTGACGAATCTTGCGGCGTACTTTTGCCTGCATAAGGGGAAGATCACGCAGCCGCCCAATCTCAGGAACCATAAAGACCCCATCCGCGCTCATTTTGGCGGGGATCTGCCCTGAGAATACGGCAAGGCCAAAATCGGGCGGCCGCCAGCGCCTGCGCATCGTTAATACCGTCGCCAATCATCAGGACCGTTCTACCCTGCTGCTGAAGCACATCGATTTCCGCCTGTTTTTCGCCACTGCCCATTTCAGCACGATAGTCATTGATGCCCAATTCGCCGGAAACCTGCCGCACAACGGCTTCCCGATCTCCGGAAAAGATGATGGGTTCGATCCCGCAAGCCTTGAGATCGACAACCAGCGCCTTCGACTCATCGCGGAGGGTATCCTTCAACCCTGCAACGATAGCATTCTTCGGGCGTGCCAAACATAACGATGGTTGAATCTTGTAGACGGGGGGGGGATCTCAATATCGGGATAAAGTCCCGCGCTTCCAGCGAGGTAGTGATGGCCATCGATTCTGGCGGAAACCACCGTGCGGGCGATGGTTCGCTCTGTCACGGCTCGAGGGGTACCAATCTGGGTGAGTGCTCGGGCAATGGGATGTTCGATTCCATTTTCGAGGGATGCGAGAAGGTTGAGATGATCCGGCTCTTCACGAGTCAGCCAAATGATTTCGTGAACGGCGGGGGCACCGCACGTGAGCGTTCCGGTCTTATCGAACACCGCGACGGTTGGTTTGAGCGCGAGCACCGCCCCGTTGAATATTTGAATACCCAGGCCTCGCACTTTTTCGATGGCGGCGGTCAGCACCATCGGCTCAGCTATCCCGAACGCGCACGGGCACGCAACGATGAGCACGCTGAGCAGACGAATCATCGCCGAAGCTCGATCGCCCCATATAAAATTGGCCATGAAAACGGACAAGCCAACCACAACCACGACCGGAACAAAAACCTGGCTGATCCGATCCCCCAGCGAAAGTTGTTCTTTGCGGGTATTAAACGCCTCGATGGTACTCTCCACAATTTTCTGAATCAGGTTGCTTCGCCCTCCGGCGGGTACGGACAAACGGGCATCGGCGGAAAGTAGTTTCGCCCCTGCGCCGACATAGTGCCCTTGTTCGAGCAATACGCCGTGCGACTCGCCGGTAATCAGGCTGAAATCAAATTCGGCCGGAGCCATCAGGATCCCGTCCATCGGGATAATTTCGCCAAGCAGAACATAGAATTCCTGTCCGGGTTGAAGATCTTCAGCCACCGCATAGTCATCGGCCCCGACTCTCGCTTTCTTGGGTAGTTGCCACGCCAGCGAGCTGACGCGACGATTGAGTTTTTTATAGAAGCTGGCGGAAATCAGATTACCCGTTTCGATGAGCATGAGCAGCAACGCAACAACGTCGAAGTATAGATGGGCAAAGTCGCCGGAAATCATGGAATAGACGGAATAGATCCAAGCGGCGGCGGCCGAGAGAAAAACCAGACTTTCCATGCGAAACTGGCGCATCCTGATTTGTCGCGCCCCCGCCCACATCCTCATCAAAAACCCGCTTCACCTTTTGAACCAAAAGTCCTTTGATCTTCCCGTTTTCAACCACAATCTCCACGGGGCCCCAGCCATCGTTAACAACAACACCTTCGCGGCGGCCGCCTTCACGTTCATCGACCGATCCGGTCATTTCATTAAGCTGCTCCCGTTCGAGGCAGGCCAGCTGCACCTCTGGAGAGCCACAACGCAATGCGGAGCGAGCGACATCGAACGCCACATCGCCGCCGCCAATCACAATCGAACGCGACCTCGTGAGATCCCATTTTTCGCGCAGGTTGAAGTCGAATAAAAACGCAAGTCCAATATAAACATCGTCATGATCAGAATTCGGGATGGGAATATTTTTTCCTTTAGCGAGCCCGACTCCGATAAATACCGCATCGTGTTTTTTCTCTAGCTCGGCAAAGGAGATATCCTTGCCCACATCAACGCCGCGTTGCACATCGATATTGGAAAACTGCTCGATCGAAGCAATTTCGGAAGCCACGACATCCCGACTTAAACGGTTGATCGGAACGCCCTGCACCAGCTGACCACCGGAAACCTCCCATCGTTCGTAGATCGTTACGCTGTAGCCCAAGCGCGCAAGGTCATGCACGCAGGTATAGCCCGCGCACCCGCCCCCAATAATCCCGATCGACTTCCCGGTTAGTTCCGGCACAACCGAGCCCGGAGCGATGGAATAGGTCAGCGGGGTTTGTAAATCACCCTTTTCCGGCCCGTGTTTATCGGTTAAATATCCCTTGATATTGCGGATCACAACCGCTTCATCGACATCGGAACGACGGCAACCCTTTTCGCACGGGGCCCCGCACACCTTTCCACAAATCGAGGCAAAGGGGTTGGTGGCGCGGGAAACCGCATAGGCATCGGAAAATTTTCCCGCCACGGTCGCCATCAAATAGCCGCGAGCATCGGTCTTCACCGGGCAGGAATTACGGCAGGCAACCTCGGCTTCATAATAGTCGTCGTTGGGCAGTTCGACCTTTATTTTCTGCTGTATCATGACTCACGCACCCTCGTGTTGGGAATCGTTTGTAGAAAACATGTGTAAATTGATCATGTCTTAACTCGGCGCACTTTATTGCACCGCTTAAAAACAATTTCAACCCTAAATTGGTATTTCAATACCGAATTAACTTTTACCTCCCGATACCCCTCGGCTTTTCCACCCGATGAAAGCCTTCCAGACGGGTGATTCAAGCCCACTCCAGAGCTTGATTTTGACCCTATTTTGTCCACAAATAAAGTAAAAACAATCCTCGCTTTTCATGATGCTGAATACGTACTGTTCACGCATCTTGATAGTAATCCTCCCTTGCAGGGATGGTAATGAAATAAATGACCAGCTTCTTCAAAGGAGGAAGTTGGTTTGTGTTGAAAAGGCCGGCAACGGCCCGTTTAGGAGTAAAGAAAGTTATGTCAGACCAACTAGAATCCGGCATCGTTAAATGGTTCAACGAAGAAAAAGGCTTCGGCTTCATCGCCCGCGACAACGGAGACGATGTCTTCGTTCACTTCACCGCCATCAACATGGAAGGCCGCCGCACCCTGCTGGAAAGCCAGAATGTAAGTTTTGAAGTCACCGCAGGCCAAAAGGGTCCACAAGCCGAAAACGTCACCGTTACCGACTAACCCACCCGCCGATTACCGGCAACCGTTCCATGGGCCGGAACGCAGTAACGATTCCAGCCTATTGGAAAATAAATTTACAAAAAAAACCCACGACGTATTGTCGTGGGTTTTTTTGTGTGCCGCCCCCTTTTTCGATGGGTATTTCGGATCAAGAAAGATCGATAAAACCAAGACACCCAACCTATTCCCTGCGGTAAGAGGTTGACTGCATTCTCTTGGTCGTATATATGACTAATAAGGTTCTATTGCATATTGTACCGAGGTTTTAGTCAAATGGGTATTGCCGTTCAAAAAGCCACAGCGCTACTTTTCGTACTGTTCACACTGGTCAGCCATGCATCTGACGAGCTGGGTTCGAGCGTCGCAAATGGCCGATTCGAGGTCATTCTCCCCGACTCGGCATCTTCAAACGAATTCAGAATGCTGGAGTGGTCGACCAACCTCGTCGACTGGATACCCGTCGCCCGCGACTACAGAACAGATTGGGAAAACACCTTCCCGCACGCATTGCCTATATCCACAGGTGGCGTGAACCAGGTCTTGTCGGATCCGACCGAGACCCAAAGTCGTTTCTATCGCGTAATTACCTCAAGCACCCACGTGCTGAACAATTCGCATTCCGTATCACGCTTTCTGCAGCAGGCCAACTGCGCCGCCATTGGAACCGCCTCGCTCTTCTCCACCCTGTTCACCTTGCGAATGACGGCAGGTGCCGCCTCCGGCACACCCGTCTCGGGCTACAAGGCGCTCGTATGCCTTTTCCTGAGCGGCGGAAACGACTCATACAACATGCTGGTTCCCAAGGATGCGGCGGCATACGCTGAATATGCAACCGTACGCACCACGTTGGCTCTACCCCAAAGTAACCTGCTACCGATCACATCCACCGGACAATCCTATACGGATTTCGGAATCCACCACCACCTACCGTTCCTGCAAACCCGCTACAACGCGGGAGAATTGGCTTTTGTCAGCAACGTGGGTACGCTCGTCGAACCCACCACCCTGGCGCAATTCCAAGCGAAGAGCACCTCATTGCCGGTTGGCTTGTTTTCCCATTCGGACGAACAGGTGCATTGGCAAACCCTCGTTCCCTGCTTACCGACTATCAAGATCCGGCATTAACGAACGCCGTGGACCATATTTTGGCTCAGCAATACAAAAACCTCTACCAAAACACCTTGGCGACAAGCAACCGGAACGCCATCGACACCTCCGTCGAATTCGATGCCGCCGTGAGTGGATTATCGACCGTCGAAACCTTTGCAAACGACCAAGAGAAGAATCCTGTAACAGGTGAGTGGGAGTATAACGGGAAACAAACCTATTTGGATAAACGGTTTCAGATGATCTCCAAGATAATCACGGCTCGTTCGACGCTGAGCATGGATCGACAGATCTTCTTTGTGAATCGGGGAGGATGGGACCATCACAACGAAGTGATCCTCTCCCAGGAAGACCTGTTCAATGAAGTGAACGATGCCACCGCATCCTTCTGGGCCGAGCTGGGGCACATGGGATTGCAGAATGATGTAGTGCTATTCACCGTTTCGGATTTGGCCGCACGCTGACATCGAACGGAAAAGGTTCTGATCATGCGTGGGGAGGCAATGCCTTCATGCTTGGCGGGCCCGTCAACGGCGGGCAGATCTATGGTCAATACCCCGTATTAGCAGCAGGAAACCCCTTGGACATCGGGCGCGGGAGGCTGTTGCCAACCACTTCCGTCGATGAATATGGTGCCGAACTGGCCTCCTGGTTTGGCGTTCCGCCCGCGGAATTAAGCACCGTGTTCCCGAATGCCGGAAACTTCTTCGACCCTTTAACCACACCCCATCCGCTTGGCATGCTTTAGCCAGCCCTGGAACGCGCAGCATGTTCAATCCATTCAACTAACGTACCCTTCACTGTTTCTTGCACTAGCCTGCCGCCTTCTTGCCGACCCTATCTTCGTCACGAGCACGTTCGATGGGGGAAGCGAAGGATGGGGGGAACCCTCTACACCACCCATGATCGGCGTAGCGGTTATGATGCTGGCGCTTTACAAGCGACGTCGCGATACAGAAAAACATCCCAAACCTGCCCCCGGAAACCCGGACGTTTTTTAAAGAGGGTTTTCCGTAGCGTACGGCAACGCTTCCCACTTCGGGGTTAAGCGCTCTCTTTATTTCCACTGCATTTCATAGGCTTATTGCACCGACTCGAAATAGGCCAGGGCGCGCGCAATTCCATCGCGGAACGAAGTGGTATATCGGAAGCCCAGCTCTTGTTGGAGAGCGGTATCCCCTCCCCGGGCAAACACGCCTTCCGGCGTGTTGGAGGTTCCCTTCACTTCGGGATGGAACCCGAGGATGTCTGCCGCCGTCTCGACAAACTCAACAAAGCTGGTGAATATTCCGGTGGAAAGATTGATGGCCA
>JAOZKS010000239.1 GCA_029935255.1 Pontiella sp. | reverse complement strand
CGAAGGGCGATGCCTGGGAAGGCGGCTTCCGCGTGCCGTATGCCGTGCAGTGGAAAGGAACGCTGCCGGCCGGAACCGAATACCATAAGCCGGTCAGCTCGCTCGATATCATGGGAACGATCATGGATCTCGCGGGAGCGCCGGCCGATCCCGAGCGACCGCTGGATGGGGTCAACCTAATTCCGTATTTGACCGGGAAAAACAGGGGCGCTCCCCACGAAGCGATCTATCTGCGCAAGTTCGACGGCGGGAAATACACGGTGCGCAACGGCGACTATAAGTTGATCATTCAGTGGCAGGAGGGCGCGCCGGAGCTCTACAACCTCGTAGAGGACATTGGCGAACAAAACAATATTGCCGCCCGGCATCCGGAAAAGGTTCAGCAACTCGACACGCTGCGCAAGCAGTGGGATTCGGAGCTGATTGACCCCATCTTTCTCGGCCTGATCCACACGCCGGAGTGGCAGGCGAAGATCAAGAAGCAACAGGCCTCGAAAAAAACAGCGAAGACAAAAGGCGCGACGGACTGGGACTGGTTCGCGGCGCTGGATGCAAATAAGGATGGATTCGTAACTGAAGAGGAATGGATCGACCGGGCCATGAAGGAATCCAAGCGCAAAGGCCAAGATACCACGGTTGAACAGCAAAAGGAATATTTCGCGGGGCGCGACGGCAACGGTGACGGAACCATCACCAGGGAAGAACTGGAAGCGTCAAAATAGAAGGAGCTATGAAACGGATCGGATTATTTTTGTTGCTGGTCAACTGCGCTGTGGCGGCCGAGCTTCCCAACGTAGTCATGATCATGGCCGACGACTGGGGCTGGTCGGATATTGCCGCCTACCGCCGTTTCCAAGGATTGGACGATCCGATTCCAACCCCGAACCTCGACCGCCTCTGCGCCGAAGGCATAATGTTTACCGATGCGCATTCCCCAGCCGCGCTTTGCGCCCCGACGCGTTTTAGCATGATGACCGGATCGAACCCCTACCGCAACACCGTGCAGTGGGGCACCTGGGGCTTGACGGCCACCAGCGCGTTTTCCAAGAACCGCCGCCATATCACCGTCGGGGAAATTGCGCAGACGGCCGGCTACCGCACCGCCTTCTTCGGCAAGATGCATTTTGGCGGCGGCACCGAAAACTTCGAGGAACCGATGCCGAACTTTCCGACGACCTACGGCTTCGACTATGTCTTCTCCACCCACGGCGGAATCCAGGACGACCCCTACCTCTATTTTGAAAATGACCGCTTCGCCCGGATCGATCCAGCCGATCCGCTGAATCCATCGGAGCTCGGCTGGAATTCCGACCTGATCGAATGGCCTTCCGGGAGCTATACCATCACGAACGGCACCGGCATCATCCAGGCACCGCCCCACGATGGGATCGGCGACGTGAACTGGAACTCCAGCCAGAACGGGATCATCAACTCCCGCAAGGCGGCAGGTTTTATCGGGGACCATTTGGCCAGTCATCCGGACAAGCCGTTCATGGTGTATTACTGCATGCCGCAGGTCCATGTGCCGCACTCGCCGCCGATCGATTTCGAGCCGGACACCAACGGGATTCCCGGCAGCCCGCCCAATGTGCCGGTGGCCGGCGCAACGGTGGGCGACAACCTGGCCGACATGGTGTATGAGGTCGATTTGCAGGTCGGCTGGATTCTTAATAAACTCGAAGACCCGAATGGAGACGGCGACATCTCCGACAGCATCCTGACCAATACGCTGGTTATGTTCACGTCCGACAATGGCGGACTGGGGAGCGACCGCGGAATCACCGGCTACGACTCCACCGGCGCGTTGCGCGGATCGAAGGCCATGATGGAAGAGGGCGGGCACCGGGTTCCCTTCGTCGCCATGTGGAACAGCATGATTGCGCCCGGCACAGTGAGCGACCAGCTGATTTGCGGCCACGACTGGGTGGGCGCCATGTATGCGCTAAGCAGCCAGAGCATGGCGGCGGATCAGGCGATGGATGCCGCCAACATTCTGCCGATCCTGCTCGGCGAGCAAGATGAAGCGGTGCCGGTTCACGATTTCATGATCCACCAAAGTCAGAACTCCAAGGCCTATCCCTATGCCATCCGGCAGGGCGATTATGTGCTGTTTGTGAACCTGGATCGAACAGTGGCGGGTGAATTATACAATCTGGCCACCGATTTGCCGCAGGCCGTGAACCTGTTGGCCGGAACCCCTTCGGCGGAAAACCTCAGCCGCCGCGATGAAATGTTTGCGCTGTTCCTGCAGCACGACCGAGCCAACGACCTGCGCACCACCTCGGCCTACACCACGCTGGATGTCCACCCGCCGCTACCCAATCCGGCCGGGTTTGGTGTGGCTCCATCCGCAGTCGGTTCCTCCTCGGTAACGATGACGGCCACGGAGGGAATCGACCCCAGCGGACCGGTTGAATATTTCTTTTCTGAAACCAGCGGCCACGAAGGGGGATCGTTCTCCGGGTGGCAGCTTTCGCCCAGCTATGTGGACGGCAGCCTGTTGCCGGGGTTGACCTATTCCTATTCCGTTCAGATGCGCGATGCGCTCGGACAAACAGGCCATGTCAGTGCCGTCTTCCTCGCTACAACCGGCACCAACAATGCGATTTTTTCGGAGAATTTTGAAACCTCTTCCGATGCGGGGGATGTAACGGCTCCGCCGTATCCGGTCGGCGTGTGGCACCATCAGGCGGTCGCATCCTGGGCAAAGGATGAATCCTCTGACGACACGTCTGTTCAGATCGGGAATTATGGCAATCTGGCAGGGAACGAAATGCGTTTGGGATGGGGCTATGATGAGGTGGTAACGCTCTATTCGACCACAACCCCGATCGATACCAACCGCACCTACACGCTTAGCGGTAACTGGGAGATGGATGGCGCGTTCCTGTCGCTGGGCTTTATTGCCGGGATGGCGGAATTTAGTGTTTCCGATGGATCGCTTGTGCAGCGGTTAACTCCCGACAGCCTTGTATTCGGCGATACCCATTCGCCGGCCGTCGGCGACACAGGCCTGTTCAGCTTGAGTCTTGCCCCAGCGGACATGGCCGGGGCGGGAATCACACCCGGAAACAGGATCGGCATCTTCTTCCATCACGACGATGACGGGGTGCTCTACAGTGAGCATGATTCGGAAAAGGGCGATGTTTATCTGATCGATGATGTGCTGCTTACAACAGATGTTGACGGCATGTTGGGCCAATGGATGCTCAACTACAGCGTCTCCGGTTCCACCAACGACCCTGATGGCGATGGGGTCGTGAATATGGTCGAATTTGCTCTGGGGGGAAACCCGACCAATCCCGCTGTGGTTGGCGAGCCTTCTCAGCTTGAAACGGATACGGGGGGAATCAACTATATTTATCCGCGCCGGATCAATTCCGGGCTGGATTATTCGGTGGAAAGAAGCACCAACCTTTTGGATGGAGCCTGGACCACCAACGGTTGTATTGAACTTCCAGAAGCGGGGCTCATTAATGTCGACTTTGAATCGGTCACCAACGTCGTTCCCTCGGATGAGGAGGAAGCGTTCATCCGTTTAAAAATAAAAGAAAAGTAGAGAGTTTATGCGATATCTAAAAATCATCCTCATGTTTTTACTGTTCGCCGTGCACGTGCAGGCTACAGAACAACCGAATATCCTGTTCATCGCTATCGATGATATGAACGACTGGACGGGGTTTCTGGGCGGCCATCCTCAGGCGCAGACTCCGAACATGGACAAGCTGGCTAAGCGCGGCGTGAACTTCTCCAACGCGCACTGTTCCGCACCGGGCTGCTCGCCGAGCCGCAATGCGCTGCTCTACGGCGTGGAGCCGTTCAATTCAGGGCTGTACGTATTCTACGATCAGGAAGGATTTTCCGACAAGATTCTAGAGGGCTATGTTTCTCTGCCGGAGTTTTTAAAAAACAACGGCTACGATACCTACGGCTCCGGAAAGATTCATCATCGGCGTGATCCGACGGCGGTGGAGTGGACGGAGTTTTACGAGAAGGAAAAAACCAATCCGCTCAAGTTCGACGATGTCGAAGGGTATAAACAGGGTGAATCCAGCAAGATGCGATTTTCGCCCACGCTGAATCCACTCGAAGATCATACCGACTATAAAAACGCCTCGTTCGGAGTCGAGGTGCTGGGGCGCGAACATGACCAGCCGTTCTTTCTGGCGGTCGGCATTGTTCGCCCGCACTTGCCGTTCACCGCCCCGAAACAATTCTTCGATCTCTATCCCAAGGAAGTGGAGCCGCCGCGGATCAAGGCGGATGACCATTCGGACATTCCGGCGGTCGGCAAGGCGATGGCCAAGGTCGGCGACGACAACCGCTTTAAAAAGGATGAAGCCTGGAACAAGGTTCGCCGCGCGTATCTCGCCTGTATCAGCTGGGCGGATTTCAATGTCGGCCGATTGATCGACGCGTTGGAAGCGAGCCCGTACGCCGACAATACAGTCGTGGTGCTGTGGTCGGACCATGGCTACGGCATGGGCGAGAAAAAGCATTTCCGCAAATTCGCACTGTGGGAGGAAATCACCCGCGTACCATTTATCATCTGGGATGCCCGCGAGAAAAAAGC
>JAOZKS010000238.1 GCA_029935255.1 Pontiella sp. | reverse complement strand
CAGAAAAAATGGATCATGGGTTGTTTAGTGGCCCTTATAGGCTTCGTAAATTTCTCCTTCGCCGATGATCCATGGGACCCCCAAGATAACACGGCAGCAGGCACGACCAACCTTCTTTCCCCCTCGTTGACAGCACAAATGCACGGCATTCATTTTTTGGATAGTGGTGATACTCAGGATTGGTTTAAATTTAATCTGATAGCAGGCACGACCTATATTTTTGAGGCCGTTGGCGGTTCCGGTAATGATGATACGGAAGCAGAGCTTTACCAAGGGATAGAGGGGCCGGAGGTTGCATTTAATTCCGATGATGGTGAAGGAGGAGTATTTAACTTTCTGATTATTTATACGCCCACGGTTTCTTCCGAATATTATCTAAAAGTTAGCGAATGGGATGGCGGTGCCGCTGAATATATTTTGAGTTATGGCATAGTATCCGATGGCTGGGAGCCTACGGATAATACCGGTGCTGGTGCTGTTCTCCGGGAAATCGATGAATATCAGCATTCCGAGGGACCGCACTCATTGACAGACACAGATACGAACGATTGGTATCGGTTTAGTTTGAATGCGGGCAATACGTATCGATTGGAAACTACGGGGGCGTGGAATACTTACGGACGTTTGTTTAGCGACTCTGACGGGATGGTCGAAGTGGTTTCTGATGACAATGGCGGGGAGACTCTTAATTTTGAAATCGATTATACCCCCGCACTCTCTAGCGACTATTTCCTGCGGGTGAGCCAAATCAGTAAAATGGAAGAGGGTGAAGAATATGCCAGCTATGACTTCAGCTATAAATTGATCGAAGACGAATGGGACCCAGGGGATGATTCGGGAAGCGGAGCAACGATGCTCTCACCCATTGATGAGACCCTCCGCTTGCACGGCCCTCATGCACTGAGCGACACGGACATCTACGATTGGTATAAAGTGCACTTAACGGCTGGACAAACCTATCGGTTTGAATCTGCCGGTGCTTCGGATACGGAAGCTTACTTGTTTGCCGATTCCTCGGGAGCCATAACCAACGCCCATAACGACGACTTCCAGCCGATAGAGGTGAGCAGTAATTTCCAGATTATCTACACACCGAACAGCACGGGAAATAACTATCTAAGGGTAACGCATTCGACGGAGGGGAAAAATGCGATCTATCAATTGAAGTATGGAATTGAAAATGATTTGGATGGCGATGGGATGGCGGATAGTTGGGAGGTGGCCTATTTTCTGGAAGGAACCAATGCTTTACCCGACGCCCATAGCGATACGGATCAATTCACCAACCTCGAAGAATACATTGCCGGAACCGATCCGACTAATTCGGCGTCGTTCTTTTCCGTAACCAATAACCTATCCGGCGGAAACTTTGTGGTCGAGTGGGCATCGATTGCGTCGCGGGAATACAAGGTGCTTTGGGCGGAGAGCCTGACGAATGGATTTGAGCAGGTTGGCCCGGATGTGATCGACCATCCGCAAAACAGCTATACCGATTCCACCCACAGCGCAAAATCCACCGGCTTCTACAAAGTCAAAGTCCAGTTAAAATAGAGTAGTTGTAACCACGGAATACACCGAACACACGGAAAGGACAGGCGGGCTATTCAACTTCCGTGTGTTCGGTGTATTCCGTGGTTTGTTTTTTTCATGCGAATCCGTAGGCTTCCTTCGTGGGAAACGGGTTTGCTTCCCGGCGAGGAATGGATAGTGTGCTTTCCAATGCACTTGAGAGAAAACACGTCTAAGTCGATTCCCGCTGTAGGCGGGACCGGTGATCCCGCCTGCGGCAGAAAGGCCTCCTCCAAAAAACCTTTCACCCGCTCTCTGCGTTCATCAGCGTCTATCTGTGGTTCTCTCTTAGTCTTTTTTTTGTCAGGCTGCTCATCGATCCCGGAACGCGAGCTGGAGAATGCTTTTAAATACCAGCGCCTCAAACGGTCGGAGATCGCCGAGGCTCAGCCGATCAAATCCGAATACCAGGCGCTTGCTTCCAAGGCATGGAAGAATATGGAGGCGGGCGGATTGGCCGAATATGTAACGATCCTGGAGCAGGGCGACGATGCGCTACTCGCCCGCATTCACCTGATTCGTGCGGCGCGAAAATCCATTGATATTCAAACCTTTATTTGGACCGACGATCCGACCAGCCGCTTTATTTTCGATGAGCTGGTTGCTGCGGCCGAACGCGGGGTCCTGGTCCGTATTTTGATCGATGCGCTAAACCGGTCGGGATCGCCGGAACAGCTGGCCCGCATGGCACGGTCGCACCGCAATGTGGAAATCTGTCTTTACAAGCCGCTGGCCGAATATGTGCAGCAGGGGAGCTTCGGGGTTTGGGATAATGTGCTGTTTAAGTTCAAGCGGATGAACCGCCGCATGCACAACAAACTTTTACTCATCGATGGCCGCATCGGCATTGCAGGGGGGCGCAACTATGAGGGGAAATACTATGATCGGAATCCCCATTTCCTCTTCCGCGATCGCGATGTGATTGTGGCCGGACCGGCCGTGATGGATATGCAGTATTCATTCGAGCTGTTCTGGGAGGACGAGGATGCCGTGTTCCTCACGCAGTTTCTCGATGTGCAGGCCGAGTTTGACATGCTGATTCCGGACGGGAAATCGTTTTCCGATCCGGTCGACTATTGGATGTTCAAGGAGGTCGACCAGCTGGCCAACGAACGCATGCTTTCCAGAGTTCGCAAAGGGCTGAAAATCTATGAAGCGGACCGCGTGCAGTTTATCTACGACACGCCGCGCAAATTCCATGGCGGTAAGGAACACATGGAGTTCGACGAGTGGTTCGAGGATGTGCTCAACGTTGCGGAGCAACGACTGGTTTATCAAACGCCCTATTTGATCTACAGCCGGGATACGCGAAAGACATTCAACAAGATTGTGAAGAACAATCCGGATTTTCGAATCATTGCCTCCAGCAACAGCCTTGCCGCGGCCGATCATATTCATGTCTACGCCCTCTCATTCAAGCACCGCAAGGAGCTTTATAAAAAGTCGGGCATCGACATCTACGAGTCAAAACCCTATCCGGCGGACCAAAAACAATATATCCACAACCACCCCGCCCTCGTGGAGTGGGCCATCGACCTGAGCGGCATTGAAAATGTGGAGGATATCGAGCATATCTGCCGCACCGGCCCGCGCCTGTGCATCCATGCCAAGTCGTTTGTGATCGACCGTCGGATTGCCATGATCGGCTCGCACAACTTTGATCCGCGTTCGGCCAGGCTCAACACCGAGTGCGGGGTCTTCATTGGCGATGAAGAGGTGGCTGGTGTGCTGGAGGATCTGATTCTCAATGCGTGCGAACCTCGGAACTCATGGACGGTCAGCAAGCGGCCCACGGTTCCGGTAATCTCCTATTTTAGCGGATTCATGGGCGGTATTTCCTCTGCGCTTCCCTTCTTCGATATCTGGCCCTACCGCTACACCACCAACTATGAATTGAAAGAAGGTACCGTGCCGCTGTTGCCCCGCGATCCTGTTTTCCAAGAAAACTATATTGATGTTGGCTATTTCCCCGAAGTCCCGAATTCAAGTACAGTCATCAACACCCGCCTGATGAAGGCGTTCGGCGGCTGGGCGCGCCCCATGATGTAGATTAAGGTAGAACGGTGCTTCGAGCCTGTTTCGGAAGAGCAGGGACATGGAGTTTTAAATATGGCAAAACGCAGTTTTCAATCACGCAGCTTCACTCGCGATGTCATGGCCGTGGCACTGGCCTTTTCGGTTCTGTTGGTCGGGGTTGTGGCCTATTTTACTTGGCAGGTGAAGCGCGATGTTTCCGAACGGTATATCTACGATGCCACCGCCCGCGCCGCCGAAAAGATCAGTGGAATGAAAGGCTCCATCGAAACATCGATCGAGCAGGTTTGTGACTATGGTGAGTCTGGTTTGGTTTCACTTTCGAAACCTGACGAGCTCAAGAAACTTCTTCTGCCCATCCTAAAGGAAAGATTGCTTTCCGGGATCAGTGTTGCCGATGCCGATGGCCGCAGCTATTTCGTTCTGCCTGATGGTACCGAGCGGAACCCCTCCGATGCGAATGGCTACGATCCTCGGGGGCGTCCGTGGTACACCCCCGCGCTGGAGAGCGAGGGGGTGTTCTGGACCGAACCGTATAGATTCCATACTCTTCAACAGGTCGGTATTACTGCATCAACAGCCTATTCCTCCCCGAAAGGGCAGGGTCGGTCTGTGGTGGCATTCGATATCCTGCTTTCTAATCTCTACCGGGAAATCCAGGAAATGGCACCGAGTGAAAACAGTGAACTGTTTACCTTTCACCGCAGCGAAACCGAGAACTCTTCCCTCTTTATTTTAACCGACCCTGAAGGCTCTCCGTTGATTGAAAAAGCATTTGCCTTGTGGCCGGGGGAGAGCGTTTCCGGAAAAGAAGTCGTGTCGTTTCTGCATGAGGGAAAAATGTGGTGGTGTGGATTTCAGAATCTGGAAGCAGGAAGGGAAGGGGGATGGATCGGGGTGATTGTGCCGGAGTCCGATATTGTGGGGGATGTCAGTCGTCGCCGCATTTTCCTGTGGGGTTTTGGCTTGTCCGCGAT
>JAOZKS010000029.1:3547-14252 GCA_029935255.1 Pontiella sp. | reverse complement strand
TCACGGATGTGTTTTGCATTGCGGCTGGAGCGATGATCAGCTCCGGTATTTTCGTGTTGCCGGGGCTGGCATTTTCTTTGGTTGGACCGGCGATGATACTTTCCTATTTGATTGCCGGAATGCTGGCACTGATCGGCGTGTTCAGCGTGATCGAACTGGCGACGGCCATGCCGAAGGCGGGAGGCGACTACTATTTCCTGACCCGCAGCCTTGGTCCGCTGGTGGGTACGGTTTCGGGATTGCTCAGTTGGTTTGCGCTGTCGCTCAAGACGGCTTTTGCGGTCTTCGGCTTGGCGGAGGTGGTGTTTCTGCTGAGTGGCGGAAAGGTTCCCTTGTTTGCCACGGCGGCACCGGTGACGTTCTTTTTTGTTTTCCTAAATATTAAGGGAACGGAAGTCGCGGCCAAGTTCGAGGTGGTGCTCGTGTTTGCGCTACTCCTGCTGATGGGAGGATACTTTGTGGTCGGTGCACCGAATATACAGCTCTCGCACTTTCGGCCTTTCATTGCTGAGGGCGGAGGAATCAATGCGATTCTTTCCACGGCGGGTTTTGTCTTTGTTTCTTTTGGGGGCTTGTTGAAGACCGCGACGATTGCTGAGGAAGTGCGTAATCCCCGAAGAAATATTCCAGCAGGGTTTATCGCCGCCACGCTGGCTATTACACTGTTATATGCCCTGTTGCTGACGGTGACGGTCGGGGTTCTTCCGGCAGGCAAGCTGGCGGGTTCGTTCACGCCGATTGCCGATTCGGCACGTATTTTCGCCGGACCGATCGGTTATATCGCAATTACGGTTGCGGCGGTGTTGGCGTTCATCACTACGGCCAACGCAGGGATTATGTCGGCCTCGCGCTATCCGTTGGCACTCGGGCGTGACAAGTTGTTGCCACCGTTTACCGCGAAGGTGAATAGAGAGGGTTCGCCGACGATGGCGATCGTACTGACCGGAGTCGTTATTCTTGGGGCATTGCTGCTGGATATCGAAAAATTGGTGAAAGCGGCTTCGGCGGTGGTGATTAGTTCCTACATTCTTTCTGCGGCGGCCGTGCTGGTGATGCGCAAAAGCAAGCTTACGAATTATCGCCCGACGTTCCGTGTTCCGCTGTGTCCGTGGTTGCCTCTTTTTGGAATCACTTGCTTTTCGTTTTTGATCTACGACATGGGTATGGCGGCCGTCGAGATCAGCCTCGGCCTGGTTGTGTTGGGCTTGCTGATTTATTTTTTCTATGGGCGCAAGCGCACGCACATAGACTATGCCCTCCTGCACATTGCGCAGGAGGTCATGAATAAGGAGCTGACTTCCGCTTCGCTTGAAAAGGAACTCTACGAAATTGTTCACGACCGCGACGAAGTGGTTCACGATGCTTTCGATGAGATTCTGAAGGAGGCGGGGGCGCTTGATCTTGAGCCGGGGGCTACGCAGGAGAGTCTTCTCCTGGCCATTTCCAGAACGTTGGAAACGGAGCTTTCCCTATCTGAGAATGAGATTCGTACCCGTTTCGAGGAACGGGAAAAACAGGGGAGTTGTGTGGTGACCCCGTTCGTGGCCATTCCGCATATTATCGTTGAGGGTGAAAAGCTATTTAAGATTCTGCTCGTTCGGAGCCGCGAGGGAATCGAGTTTGAGGTGGATACTTCGGTGAAGGCCTTCTTTGTGATTGTGGGTAGTCGTGATATGCGCAATATGCACCTTAAAGCGCTTGCGGCGATTGCACATATTGTACAACACCCTGAATTCGAGAAGCGCTGGTCCACCGCGAAGAACGAGACCCAGCTCAAGGATATTCTGCTTCTAAGCGAGCGGATAAGGATGTGAGTTTGTAGTCGAAAATTAACGGTATATTTTTGAATATTCCAAGTTATCGACAAAATCACTACCGAATTATATCCAATATTCTTATGGATTTGTTTTCTTCCTAAAAATATTGACAAATATAAGGCATGAAATAAGCTGTTTTCATATTTGGAGGTAAAACTATGACAAATAAAGTGATAGAAGGTGGTCAGGCAGTTATTCGATGTCTGGAAAACGAAGGTGTTGAGTATATTTTCGGCTATTCGGGGGGTGCGGCGATTCCGATATTTGATGCGCTAATCACCACGGAAACGAAGATTAAGTTTGTTCTCGTGCGTCATGAGCAGGGTGCGGTTCACATGGCCGACGGCTATGCGCGTGCGACCGGAAAGCCAGCTGTGGTACTGGTGACGAGCGGCCCCGGCGCAACGAATACGCTGACCGGTCTCCTAACCGCTCACATGGATTCTGTTCCAATGATTGTTCTGACGGGGCAGTCGGTTTCATGGATGCTCGGTAAGGATGCCTTTCAGGAGGCGGATATTTTCGGGATCACGATGCCTGTGGTGAAACACTCCTACCTCGTCAAGGAAACCAACGATATTCCGAGGATTGTCCGTGAGGCGTTCCATATTTCCACGACAGGCCGACCGGGTCCGGTCTTGATCGATATTCCAAAGAATATCAGCGCGGGGCCATGCACGGCTGATCTTCATGCGGAGATGGATCTTCCTGGCTATACGATCAATACCGGTGTCGACAACGATACGATTCTTGAGATTGCAGAGGCGTTGTCGAAATCGAAGCGGCCGCTGATTCTGGCCGGGCACGGTGCGATGATTTCCGGTGCCGATGCCAGCCTGAAAGCCTTGGTGGAAAAGGCGCAGATTCCGGTAACGAATACATTGCTGGGCAAAGGGGTCTTTCCTGAAACCCATGCGCTGGCGCTCGGTATGCTTGGAATGCATGGAACGGCCTATGCCAATAAGGCGATTTGTGAATGTGACTTGTTGTTGAATATTGGGTCGCGCTTCGATGATCGGATTCTGGGGAAACCTGATGTGTTCTGCAAGGATGCGACGATTATCCACATAGACATCGATGCCGCTGAAATCGGTAAGATGATCCAGCCGCAGATTGCGTGTATTGCCGATGCCAAGATGGCGATTGACGCACTGATCGAGCACGTTCCTGCGTTGGATACCCGGGAGTGGCGGAAAAAACTGGATGGCTACAAAGTTAAGTATCCATTGAAGTTCAAGCGCCAGGGGGGCTTGAAAATGCAACATATCATCGATGAGTTCTACAAACTCTCTAAAGGCGAGGCTTGCGTGGCTACCGATGTGGGGCAACACCAGATGTGGGCCGCTCAGTTCTACAAGAATGACAGCCGTTATAATTGGCTGAGTTCCGGTGGTGCGGGCACGATGGGCTTTGGTCTTCCGGCTTGTATTGGAGCCGCGTTTGCCCGACCAGACGATTTGCATGTCTGTTTTGTAGGTGATGGGGGATTCCAGATGACCTTCTTTGAGCTGGCAACGGCTGCGCTACATAAGCTTCCGATCAAGATTGTGGTTTTGAATAACCACTATTTGGGTATGGTTCGCCAGTGGCAGGAGTTGTTCTATGAGGGTCGCACGAGCGGGGTCGATCTTGAGGGAAATCCGGACTTTGTGAAGTTGGCCGAGTCGTTTGGCATCAAGGGCTTTAATCTGCGCCGCCCCGGCGACGTTAAGCGTGTTTTGCAAAATGCGCTTGATTACAAGGATGGGCCGTGCCTGATCAACTGCGAAGTTGAAAAGACCGACAACGTATTTCCAATGATTCCAGCAGGTGCGGCCGTTGAGGAAATGCTGATCGATCCGCCGACACGGAAGTTGGAGAAACCGACGGGTTCAACTTAATCGAAGGAGATTTATCATGACGAATTTAGAAAAATCCATGCACACATTGAGTATCTACGTTGCAAACAAGCCGGGAGTATTGGCGCGTATTGCACAGGTGTTTGCGCGGCGCGGTTTTAATATCGAGTCGCTGGTGGTTTCGCCAGCGGTAGATGGAAGTTTTTCACGAATGACCATTAGTTGTAGCGGCAAAGTGGAGGGGCTTGATCAAATTATCAAGCAACTTTCCAAGTTGATCGATGTGTTGCATTGTATTGATCATACCTATGATAAGTCGGTGATGAAGGAAATGGGGCTGATCAAAATCTCTGTTGACTGCGAAGGGCGTTCGGAGGCGTTGCAGATTGCCGAGCATTATGGATGCAAGACGGTGGATCTCACGGCGGAATCGATGATTCTTCAGGTGGTTGGAAATCCGGCGAAGATTGATGCGCTTGAGGAAATGATTTCCAAGTTCAAGATTGTCGAATTTGTCCGGACGGGCAAGGTGGTGATGAGTCGCGGTCAGGAAATGACCTGATTATCCCCCTAATACGACTGAATTTGAGTGCGGGTAGGGGGTGGGGACCTACCCAGCTCTTTTCTCCATCAGAATAACTTGTTCGCTGGTGGTGTGGAACCGGTCGTCGACCCCTTTATTGGTGGGGCACCCTACGATCTCAATCAGCTCTTTCATGAGGAAGGTCAGGTGTTCGCCGCTGTTGTTGGCTATGCTGAGCATGGAGTGTTGCTCGTCGTTGAGCTCCCCGACGTATCCGCCAACCATCATTTCGAGCGATGCGCTAATGGCGGTTAGCGGTTGCATGAGCTCCTGCGATATTTCGGCAATGCTGGAGAGAAGTTCCTTGCGGGACATTTCTTTTCCGTGCCCTCCGATGGTGCCGGTGTCGTCGAGTTGCTTTGAGAGAACCCCCAGTTTTTCCCGGGTTGAGCAGAGGGTGTCGTCGAGGTTGTCATTGGCCAGGCCAAGTAGATCTTTCACTTGCCTTCCATCGGTTTCATCCGATTTCATTAGAGATTCGAGTTTTTCGAATACCGTGGCCAGCGTGTTGAGCCCTTCCGCAATAGGTGGTGTTTCTCCAGATTCGGGTCTGGTTCTTTCGCTATTCACGACGATGCGATGCCATTCAGATACAGGGAAGTCGGTGTTTGAGATAAGATCTTCGGCGCGATTCTCTCCGTTGGCGTGTACGTAGTCCTGCATCTTCTGTTTGTTTTCTTCGATGGCATCTCGATGCCCCATATATTGGGTTGCCGCAAGTTCAAACCCTAGGTTTTCATCCATCTCACGAATGGCTTGTACAATTTTCCGGTCGATTTCGGGGTCAGACTCTCCGGCAATATTGCGCATTTTTTCGAGCATGCTTTCTTCGAGCAGCAAGAGGGCTTTCTGTAGATCGGCCTTGCCTTCCGAAGTTTGGAAAGCAGGTTGTTTTCTCAATCCGCTATAGGTTCTTCGCAGACAGCCCAACACGACGTCACTCAAGGATTCTCCTGAGAGCTCGGAGGCGGATTGACGTATGGCGACGGACTCCATGATCATTTGCCCGAGCCGAGCGGGGTCCGATGCGAGTTCCGTGAGTTCCTCTGAAATATTTCCATCTTCGACATCCAGATCACCTTGGAGAAAAGCGACGATCTGTTCGACATGCACGGAAGGATCGCCACGGGATCCATCTTCATCGGTTTCCGCTTCGGAGAGGCCGTCGTCGAGGACAACGAACCCATTTCCCCCCGCACCGGCAAGATCCCCTTCGTTGGCCACCGTTTGACCCTCGCGCACGACTTGGAACTGAGTATCCTCGGATACGATATGCGCGAGTCCTGACTGGCTCATTCCGGAATTGAAATCTTCAATCTCGTTAGTGGCCAATAGTTCTGCCAGCTTATTGAGCTCCTCTTCCGAGATTCCCCGGGAGATGCGCAGGCTGGTGATATGCAATCGGACAAGGCGGCGTTCCAGAGATTTTAGAAGGGTACCTGCGGCATCGATGGTGACATCATCAACGGTCATCACTCCATTGTAGGCTCCGATGTTGATTTTCTTGCGATCAATGAATAGCGTTTGCATGGAAATCATAGCGGCGGCGGTGGCCTGCTTGAAGGCGGGGTGCTGGGTGCCGTAGGTGGAAATGATGTTGATGGATCGACCGAGGGCGTTCAGGGCCGCCAGCAAAGCCTTGTCCTCAATGGTTTGGAATGCCTTTTTCGTGTTTTTCTCTTGGGCCTGCATAGTATTTTTTGAGCTCGTTTTTAATTTAAAAATAATTGGGTGATTTAGAGCAATAACCGTGCCGTATTGCAGGCGAAGTTTTGATTTCAGGCCGTTCTTTTGGAAGGAGCTTGTTTGGGGCTCTAAGAAAAGTGATTTTTGTGTAAAAAAGGGGATACATGGTCTTTTCTTCCGGGATAATCCTGTTATGGCATTGGATATGCTTTATATCGAGTAGACATAAGCAGGTAATAGGATGATTGGGATATGACTGATTATGGATATTTTTGACACTCCGAGAGGTATGCGAATGAAGAAGAATGGATTTACACTGATTGAAATCATGATGGTTGTGGGCGTTGTTGGCATCCTTGCGACTCTTGGAACTTTGGCCGTTCGCAAGAGTTCTGAGTCGTCACGTATCAAGCAGGCCCATATTGAGCTTGAAATGATATCGGTAGCGGCATTGCAACTGGCATGGGATACTGGGAAATGGCCCAATGGGCAATCGCGGGCGGCGGGCGGAAGCACGGAAATGTGGGACATTTCTGTAGATATGTGTGGTCTGTTGGGCACAGATGGAAATTATAACGAGTGGAAGGGTCCCTACTATGATGGGGAAATAAAGGATGCATGGGGGAACAACTATTTTTTTGATCCTGACTACCGTATTGCTGGGGTTAACCATGTTGTAGTGGGTTCGTTCGGACCCAATGGAAAGGGAAAGAATCTTTACGACAGCGATGATATCTACATCTTGCTGGACGATTGATTCAGTCTCAACCCATAATTTCCGTAGCGGGGTATCACGTTGACGCAAGTGACCCCTGCATATAGATTTTGGGCATGCAAAACGCCCTCCATCCAGTTGCAGGCATTGATTAGTTTCACCGCCTTATACCAGCAGGCCGCCGCATCCGCCCCATCTACTTATAAAGAAATAGTAAGCAGGAGCCACAACATCTTGGGGTGATCAAACCTAAACTTGCGTCAACTTGATACCCCGCTTGTTTTATTTTCGTACTTTATCCCGTCGCAAGTTTTTCTGGGCTCCGACGGAGCGTCGCCCTCCAGACGGAACGCATTATATTCGTGAAGTGATCACCGAATTTGAATCGTCGTTCCTTTCCTCTCTATCATTGAAAAGGTACGGCCCGGCTTCTGGAGAAGAAACCGGGCCGTATGTGTTTTGCAGGTTTGGGAGGAAACCTGGAAATCGTTATTTCTGCCAAGCGGCAACTACGGGCCATTCCTTGGTGGGGGGTGAGCTTCCGGGGCCGCCTGGCGGTGTTGGAACGCTTCTCACGTAGTTGATGATATCCGAGCTTCCGCCTTTCTTGATGGTTCCGTTAATGATCAGTTGGCCGTACAATTGCCCATTGGCGGTTTGGGAATAGTTTCCGGCTTTGGCATAGATCAGTCCGGTGAGTCTTTCGCTCGATGTGTTGGTAATATCGCCGTTGCGCGAGGCCATTGCAAATACGGTTGTGGTGGGTTTGATTTGGACCTGTCCGCTAATATGTATATTTCCGGTGGCAATGATCGAGCCGTTAATAACGGTTCCGGGTCCACCGGAGATCGAGACATCGCCATCGACCCATAGAATGCCGCCAGCAGGAGTGTAGGATGAGCTGATGGAGAAGCCTGTGTGTACCTCTCCATGCTGCTTTGCCCAGTTGAAATACGGGGTCAAGTCGATGTCCGGAACCGGTACGGGAGGAACCGATGTCGTTGTGGTTCCTCCCGTAATATTTGCTTTTTTGTGGAGGCTCAGAGCAGGTGCGCTCAAGGAGCCGTTAACCGTCACGTTTCCGGTCGAAATTTCCGATGAGGAAGAAATATCGATATTTGAACCTGCATCGCCACGGATATCAATGGCACTGTTGGAATGCATTTTTAAACCGGTGACGGTTCCTCCTCCGCGAAAGTTAAACGTGCCGCCACTTAATACGGCATAGTTAAAGCCTTCCATGCCGGAATAATCGGTGGCAGGGGTGCTGCCGCCACTTCCTGCAGTCTCGTCGTCTACCAGAATCTCGACCGTGCGGGTTGCTTGACCGGATTTCCCGATCGAGTTGATAATTGCGTAATTATTGCTGACCGAAGTTATGGTTAAGGCAAAGCTTCCGTCGCCATAGCTGGTTTCTGTGGATAAAGAAGAGTTGTTCCGCTGCTCAAAGTCGAGCGATAGAATGGAATAGGCATAGTCAATCCCAGCCTCGGCGTAGGCCAGTGCCTTCACCTGATGGGTCAATTGCTTGGCTGTGAAAGCCCGTTGTCCTCCCATTTTGGCCAACATTCCGAGCATGACTGAAAGGATCGCAATGATGAATAGCACTGAAAACAGTGCAAAACCTTCTTTATGGCGCAGTACATTTTTCATGGCTTGTTGCTCCTTTATTCTACTTCCCGCTATTTCTAGGGGTTAACTCTATTTTCAGGGATGAGGTGACCTTCAGAGATTCATGATCCATTGTTAGTATTTCATCATAAATTTCCAAATCGACGATAAGGGCTGAGCGTAATGGATTGCCATCCACCTGAATTTCAAACATGCCGTAATCGGGGCCTTTGGTAAAAATTCCACCAATGTCGACCAACTGGCGTTCTCCACCCCAATCGATGGTGATGTCCTTTAGTTTCGGGGTTGTTGTATAGTCCGCACCCGGATTGGACTGCAGCAACGTCTGGAACTGGATATACCGTTTATAGGAGGCTCCAACGGAGCGGGGATTTACGGATGAAGCGGAAGTAGATTCCCAGTTCGTTGCATCGGAGAGGTCGGGATTGCTTCCCGTTCTTACCTTGAATGAAAGTGCCGTGCCCGGGGGCGACTGAGCATTCCATGAGAGATCGCCGTATCTGGGCTTTGAAAGGTGGGTGTCGAAGATTTGCGAGGTGTAGGTTCCGCTTTCGGGATAGCTGGCCGTAATGGATTTCAACCCGATAATATGATTGGTTGGATTTCCGGCAACGACACAATCATTCGGCGAGTATTGGTTTTCCCATGCCATGGGAAAGCATTTGTCTGAATCATCCTTGATTTTGAATACGACGATATAATTGTTGGTGGTGTTAATTTCAAAATCGATCCAATCCGAGGTTTCCGTCGCTCCGGCCATCATGATACCGGACTCTGATGATCCTGAAAATCTGGCGTTTTTCGGGGCTCCATCGAGCGAAAAGACCGTTTTTTCGGTGGATGTGGTTTTTCCGATGTACACATTCTTCACTTGCAAGCGACCGGTTGCGTTCGCCTGAAAGGTTAGTTTGCATTTCTTTCCGTTGTATACCGTCCAGTTTCCATTTGTGAGCAACTCGGCCCCGTTAATGTGAACGGCCACCGTTGTGCCTTTGAGGGTTGTGTTCGAAATAGACGTTCCTATCAGCGATCCAGTCTGTTCTGAAGCCTCCCATGTGATGTCGTTTCCGCGTAGTTGGACGATGTTATCCTTTGGGGTTAGCGTCTCGTCAAAGATAAATTCGGTGTCCTCCGCTGCATAACCGAGCGCTCCAAAGTTGGTTTCTTCCCATTGGTCGTTATTGAGCGTCAGGGTAAAGCTATTGCCGACGGAGGTGGCTGGAAAAACGAGATGATGGTTGCCTTTCCAGGAACCTACAGGCATGTATCGGCTAATGGCTGTCGCGCCGGACTGCGCCGTTGCGGGGAGTTGGGCTTCCGCTTCCCGCTCGCTGTAGGAGGGGGAAACAAAGAGTTGGTCGAGCCCTATTTTATATCCTCCACTATTCCTGTTTTTATCGATTACCTTGAAGGTGAACTTATGTTCGCCTGGATCGAGCAGGATATAACCGAGGCTGGAACTATCGCGTGTGAGGGCGGGGGAATAGGCATCGAACCGACCTGACTTGGGGTTGATTTCCCATTCGAGCAGGTTTTCGAAGATCATCTTGGATGTTGCATTCTGACTGTTGTAGGTGGAACTCCCGTGGCCATACTTCACCACACTTTCGAGCTGTGCCTGACGTTGGGCATCGCTGAGTGAATTGTCGCGCGGTTTAAAGGTGGTTTTAACCAGCTGGTTGGGGGTGGTCGGGCGAATATGATAGATCACCGTTTCATCCCAAAGGATCTTCCCAATGGCATCGGTTTCCAGAATTCCATCCCCATCGCTGTCCTCTGCAAGAGGAAAGCTGAGGGCTTTATAGGGGCCGGCTCCGGAGGGGAAGTAGAACATGGCATCGAGCGAGGAAAGGCGCAGATCCTTTTTCAACCGTTCCATGGTGAGTTGGACGTCCATATCCAATTCGTTCTGTACATCGGCCTGATTTACATTTTTTAGCGAAAACATATAACCGCTTAACGCCAGCCCCATCGCCATGACGAGCAAGGTGACGGACGCCATGACTTCAACCAATGTAAATCCTTTTTTTAGCTTTAGGTTCATTTTTAAATCCGATCTATGGGCTGGGAGGAGGGGGCGCGGTTCCTCCGCCAGGGGGTAGATAATAAGCGAAATAGGTCTTTAGTTGTTCGTTTGCCAGATTGAAGATCAAAGTCTTCTGATTGCGGATGTCGACGGTTACCACCAGTTCCAGAAGATTGCCGCTCACAGTGCTGACCTCTGTGCTTCTCCGGTAGTTCCCTTCGGTGCTCGGTACGCCACTGGCATTCACGATCACATTGTTTTCAAGAAAATCATCCACCTGCCCAAAATCGAACGTCCGAACAAGCTCCATGCGGTTTTTGGCGATATTGATTGCCGTATAATGGCCCCGCGCCATATCCGATGTTTTCCGGTGCGATATGAGCACTTTGAAGGCTCCCGTGGTGAAGA
>JAOZKS010000029.1:0-3537 GCA_029935255.1 Pontiella sp. | reverse complement strand
AGAGAGCGAAAAGAGCCAGAGCCACGATGGTTTCAACGATGGTCATTCCAGCGCATTTTCGGCGTATTTCATCCCTTTTCCCGGTTGTGTATGGTGTGCCGCCGGGGGCAATTGGGTGCCGGTGTTTCATATGGTTTGGTGTCATAGACATAATCGTCCATATAAGAAGCAACACTTATGCCAGATTTTGGTGAGAGAAAAGTTGGAGGGGAAAGAGGACTAAAATCTAGTATTTCTAACTAAACTTGAATGCGGAAATCGCCGTCATTCTACTGTGGAGCAACGTTTTATTGCAATAATGCGAAAAAAGCTCCAGAGACTTGGGTTTTACTCCAAGTCTCTGGAGCAATAGCGATATGGGAATTAGACTATCTCTGGATTCGGTAGAAACGCTGTCCCAGCGGCGATTCACTCCCTGATGTGTTGGGGGTGAAATCATCCATGAAGAGGCTGTTGCTTCCTGAGGCCTCCAGGAACCCGTTGCTGATGAAGGGTTGCCAGAAAAGATTACTTGCCCCCAGCTCGTCCGTGTACTCAACCCAATACGTATATCCCGAGATGGAGTTGAAGGCGATGCCGAGTTCCTCAGCCACCGTCCAGCCAATCGAGTTGATCCAAAAGTTTTCCGGCCAAACGGCCTCCGTCATCAGGGTCGGAGGGCATTTCCCATTGTTGTTCCATAGGTTGTATATGTCATTTCCTGTTTCGTCAGTATGGTTTTCATCTCGCAGAAATTCCATAAACTCCTTGCTGGTGCTCTGGTAGTAGAGTTGAACGTCGGCACGTACCGCGCCTTCCGGCAGGGCGAAGTAGCTCTCATCCCAATATTGCCCATCGTCATAATGGTGGCCAACGGGGGCGCCGCCAAATTTTTCGTATTCAGTATTGGTGAAGCCGCGCGGTGGAATCCGATTATCTTCAAAAACCTGGTTGTTGAGCACGAAGTGGAGCGATGGGCCGGACTCAATGCCGAGTCCGGGATTCAATGTGTTCAGTGTATCGGCCAGATTGGGTCCAATACCGGGATGGATTTCATAGACCGTTGTATTGTCGTTGGTCAGCACGCCGGTCCCATAATCATAGCCACCAAGTTCTTCGAGCAGCGTGTCGTTTTCATCATAGAAACGGACGTTGATCCACATGCGGCGCCCTTCCGGATAGCCGGACGGGAGCTTGTGGCCCGTCTCGTTAATGACCGTCACCCGAAGTTCGTCATCAATCTTTTCCGCTTTCATCCGCGCTGCATGGCGCAACAGGTATTCGGCCCGCCAGACTCCGTTCGAGAGGGCGGCCCGTTCTTCGTCACCCAGTCCGAATACATCGGGCAACAGATTGGGTAGCCAGGTGCTTCCGCCGGTCAGATCGTGCCAAGGAAGATCCGCGCGTTCTGGAACGATGAGATCGGGGAGATTGGGATTTGCCCCGTACCCCAGGATATCAGACATATGGCAGTCTTGGCACGTTGCGACCATTCCACCAGCCTTATTTCCTGCGAACTGCGGCGCAAAGACACCGTTGGAGCTGTTGTATGCGCTATAGAACCATTCGCTATAGGTGCGCTCCACCGGCATCAGAATCTCTGTTGAGTCTGTATCTGGAGGTGTGTCGAAGGCATTGGCGACATATTCGGTGTTCGTTCCATCACGTATAAATACCGGATTGCTGACATCGTGGCAGGTGCCGCAGAGCGCTGCATCTTGGTGAAAGGGCGAATGTAGCGCGGTGTGCTGACTGACCGTATCGTCGAACGGGCCTCGACGGTGGGCTTTTGGATCGAACACAAACATACCATTGCCTTGGTGCGTGGGAACTTTTTCCAGATGATTAATAATATCCTCGTCGGCCGCCGGAGAAATTCCGGGTTGGTAGATGGGATCCACCATGCGGTGGCAGAGATCGCACGAAACGCCCGCCATATCGAGCTCGGTCATTTGGCTTCCATCGGTCGGAGTGGAGCGGCCATCGAGCCAACCGCGCGAGTTGTGGCAGCGCAGGCAGAGGTCGCCCGAGTCCGGAGCATCCTGATTGGCGATCGTCATATTGGCCAGAAAAATCATATCCAGCGCGGCCTGAGCCATCATGCTGCCCATCCATGTATGGTACGGCTCATGTTCTTCGTTGTACCCGCCATGGCAGTTGGCGCAGTTCGAGGGCTGCTCCTGCGGCAAGCCGGAATCGACCAGCGGTTGGCTACCTGAAAGGTCGAAGTCGCGCAGGGTGGTGGGGACTAGGCCGCCAGCGGGATTAACGATGGTGAAGACGGCATCGCTCTCGTCCTCTCCTTCATTTCCGGCATTATCAATCGCCTCCACCTTGATCATTGCAGTTGTGGTGTCACGATTGGATACATACCATGTGAATGTGTTGGGCGTGTTGGGAAGTCCTAAGGCGATCGGGGTGTAGTTTGCTCCGCTGTCGTGCGAAACATAAATATCGATCCCTGCGATTCCACTAGCATCGTTGGCATTCCATGAAATGGTTGTGGGAGCATTCCCTGTTGCGGTTTCTCCTCCGTTTGGGGTGTAGAGAGTAACGGAGGGATCGGTGTCATCTATCCCGGATGATGGCGTTAAATGATCCTCTATATCCTCAATATCTACCAGACTCACACCGCCGATATTGGCGACCGTCAGCCCTGGGAAGGTCGGGGTGTTGTCATAGGAGGTCATATTATCGGTGATTTCAGTTTCATTTGGGAAACCATCGCCATCGGAATCAAGCCAACGAATGGTCAGGATTGCAGCGACCGAATCTTTTCCGTTGGCAGCGCGTTCGGCTTCGATCGCCGCGCCGTAAGGATTTCGATTTCCTCCACCATCAAAGTTGTAGTGGCAGAGGCCGCAGTGCCCCGCATTGCTCGGGAGATCGGTGAGTACGGTTCCATCGGCATCGGGATATACATCAAGAAAAGAGGATTTAATCGGATTCTTGGCCTGCACGCTCAGCGTGCATCCAATGCAGATGGCGAGCGCGGTGAGAAGAACTGAACGAGACTGTTGAGATAACCTGAATTTCCACATAATACCCTCCAACGGCTACAGTAAGTATCATTGATCTCAGATAGATTTGTCAAATCATAAATATATTATAATAAACAATTTACATAATAAACTATGATTTTGGTCACGTATTTTTGGGCCGGTTTTGAATAAAGAAAATCGGCTTCCAAACTATGGAAACCGGATGGTTTAGGGGAGGGGGCAAGGCGATTTATACGGAGGGATCGTCGCTTGGTTTTTTGGTTCTTCTGGAATTTTTATGGTCAAGCAATCCAAAGCAAATTTTGACAGGATGACAGACACGGGAAAAGGTGTCAGGCTGGCTCGGAGAGACGGCAGCGAAGCAGGCATAGAAAACCTGGTTTGGAGATCTTCGGGATGGCGGGGTTGCCGAAGAAAAACAATCCAGTCCATCCTGTTATCCTGGTGCGCCAAGAAAGTCGAGTGAAGCTTGCAAACTGAAAGGTGTTTGTCATGTAAATAGTCTATCGAACATGTAGTGAAGCAGACGGCGGTGGAGGTAACGAAATCGTCGGAG
>JAOZKS010000237.1 GCA_029935255.1 Pontiella sp. | reverse complement strand
TCATTTGAATTATTCGGCGTAGTCCGAAACCTCCGCGAGCTTTTTGGTCATTTGCTCTTCAATGTTCTTAAATTCGTCTGATTGGAATTCGCTGCCGTTCCAATCCCGGCAGGTCTGCGTGAGCTGCTGGAAGAAGGTGCGGGCCTCGTTCTGGTCGGTAAACTTCATTTTGGTTCGCAGTAGCTTGAGCAACTTGCCGAAGACATATTCCTGTCGCTCCACCGAGTTCGATGAGTCGACTTCGTCGAACGCGTTTTGCTGAAGGTAGGTGGCATCGACATATTCCGATTTTAGGTAGACCACAAAATCTTCGATTGAAGTACCTTCTTCGCCGACCACTTTCATCATTTGTCCAACTTCGGAGCCGTCGCGCAGGAGTTTTCGGGCTTCGGTCACATCATCTTCGTTCACGATGCTGGGATATTTGCTCCAGCTTTCGAGCGGGTCGACCGCCGGGTAGCGGCGGGCATCGGACCGGGCGCGGGAAAGGCCGTGGAAGGCGCCGACCACCTTGAGGGTGGCCTGGGTGACGGGTTCTTCGAAGTTGCCGCCCGCCGGAGAGACGGTTCCGCCGATGGTGACCGATCCGACTTCCCCGTTGTTGAGACGAACCACGCCGCCGCGTTCGTAGAAGGAGGCGATCACCGATTCGAGGTAGGCCGGGAAGGCTTCCTCTCCGGGGATCTCTTCGAGGCGGCCGGACATCTCGCGCAGCGCCTGCGCCCAGCGGGAGGTGGAGTCGGCCAGCAGGAGGACGTCGAGGCCCATCTGGCGATAGTATTCGGCCAGCGTCACGCCGGTGTATACCGAGGATTCGCGGGAGGCCACCGGCATGGAGCTGGTGTTGCAGATGATGAGTGTGCGGTCCATCAGGCTTTTGCCGGTGCGCGGGTCGATGAGTTCTGGGAATTCACGGAGGGTTTCCACCACTTCGCCGGCCCGTTCGCCGCAGGCGGTAATAATGACCACATCTACCTCCGCGTTGCGGGAGGTGATCTGTTGGAGAACGGTTTTTCCTGCCCCAAACGGCCCTGGAATGCAGTAGGTTCCGCCTTTTGCAACGGGGAAGAAGGTGTCGATGGTACGAAGTTTTGTGGCCATCGATTCGGTCGGGCGGAGCTGTTCGGAGTAGCACTTGATCGGCATTTTCACAGGCCAGAGCTGCATGATCTGGCATTCGGTGGTGTTGCCCTTGTCGTCCTTGAGCACGGCAACAACTTCTTCGACGGTGTATTCGCCCGCCGGGGTGAGTTTTTCAACCGTCCATTTCCCGTGTAGCCCAAAGGGCACCATGATGCGGTGTTCAAACATGCCTTCGGGCACGGTGCCAATGGTGTCACCTGCCACGACGATATCGCCGACGTTCAGCTTTGGGGTGTAGGCCCACTTGGTGTCGCGGGGCAGGGCTTTGAGGTATTTGCCGCGCTGGAGGAAGAAGCCGCACTCTTCGGCGAGGGCGGGAAGCGGGTTTTGCAGGCCGTCGTAGACCTGACTGAGCAGGCCTGGACCAAGCTCGACGGAGAGCAGGTTGCTGGTGAATTCAACCGGGTCGCCGACTTTCACGCCAATGGTGTCTTCGAAGACCTGGAGTTCGGCGTTGTTGCCGCGGATGCGGATGACTTCGGCTTTTAGTTTCAGGTTTCCGATGCAGGCGTAGGCCACTTCGTTCTGGATGACGGGTTTTTCGAACTCAACCTTTAGCAGGTTGCCGTTCACCCCGGTGATTTTTCCAACATTCTCACTCATAGTTTGTATCCTCTATACCCAATAAAATGAAAACGGCCGCCTTATTCGGTTGCCGTGGTTTCTTCTTTTTCCGTATTTGCTGTAATGACCGCCTCAAGGGTTTCCTTGCCTTTATGCACATCCATGCTGTTCCAGCGCGCGACGATCCGTAGCTGGATGCCATAGGCGAGCAGCTTTTCAAAACTGAAGGGATCCTGCCCGATCATTTCTTCGGCGAGCTGCCAGCGGGCGCGGTCGAGTTCCTGTTCCAGTTCCACCGGATCGGTGCGGGTGAAGGCATCGGTGACGAGCATCTCGATGGTTCCGCTGAATCCGTCGTGGGGCTGGATGTATTCCTTGGCATCCACTCCGAGTTTTTGTGCGCGGTGTCGGAGCGCGGCGTTGCGTAGCTGTGTTTCGATATCGTCCCACGCCCGGCAGTGTGGGCAGGATTTGTTGTCGCCTTCATTCAGGAGAATATTGCGAAGGATTTTAACTTCTTTTTCTGTAACCCATTGTGCGCAGGTGCTGATGTACCCTTCGGTCGAGAAGCTTGGTTCATCCCCGATTTGCAGCGTCGGCAGACTGGCAACAAGTGAATAGTAGGCCATCGTGAATTCCAGTTAGGCGTTGTTGGAAAGCTGTTCGCGGGCAACGTTGCTGACGGATTTTGCAAGTTCCGGGCGGAGGAAGGAGCTGAGGGCTTCCGCAACCGCTTCTCCGCTAAAGTCGAGATAGACGTTTTGATCCTTGAAGCTGACTTTAAAGCCGCTGAGAACTTCCGAATCGGATTTGAGTTCGATTGCTTGCCCCGACTTCTTGGCCTGTTCAGCGCAGAAAGCGGTGAGGGCGGCTTTGTCGGCATCGCTCACGCTCAGCTCAACCGAACTTTCCGGATTTTGACCCACCACGCCGAGAATCATTTTTTCGAGCAGGTCTCCGGAGAGGGCGGTATCAACCTTCTTGCCGAGGGTTTCGGTTACAACTTTTTCGCAGCCTTGTCCGACTGTAATCAATAAATCACGAGCGGCCTGCTCAAGGGTTTTTACGGAGCGTTCAGCGAATGCGTCGGATTCGGTTTTGGCTTTAAGGAGTGATTCGTGCGCTTTTTGATCCGCTTTCGCTACAATTTTAGCGGCCTTATCTTTGGCCTGAGAAATGATGGTATTCGCCTCGACTTCGGCTTTTTCAACCCCTTCTTTATGAATCTGCTCGATCAAATGCTTCAGTTCTTCAGCCATTATTTCTCTCCGGTATTTTCAATAAAAAAGAGCACGCAGTTTAGTTAAAAAGGGGGGGCTTGCAAGCCCGATTATACATTAATGTGTAAAAAAATATCGATTTACTCGGGGTTCGTTATAAAAGTCAATGATTGCAGTAGTTCCAGCGTGATTTCTCCTGTTATTTTCAGGCTTTCAGCGGAGATATTTTCGAGGTGATCAGCCTCGGTATGCCAGTAGTCGTTCAGGCCTGATTCCGAGCCGAATCGAAAATCAATAATGTCGATCGCTGGGATGCCAATTTCAAGAAACGGGACGTGGTCATCGGTAATGACTGAACGTGTCAGCGAAAACCGGTTGCGATGCCCGGTTGCTTGAGCGGCACCGAACACTTCCTTCACCAACTCTCGAGAGCTATTGTACGGAACCGTAAAGTGCAGATCCTTGTCGCCCACCATATCCAGAAGAATCATGGCCTTAATCTTCTTATATTCACCGCTTTGTCGAAGCTGCCCCGCCATCCGGCGACTGCCGTGCAAGCCATCGCCCGGAATATAGTGGGCGATGCCCTCCTCGCCGTCGAAAAAGGCAAAGATAATTCCAATGTCCGGAACCTGACCGGCCAGCATTCGGGCAATTTCCAACAGCACACCTGTACTTGACCCCGAATCGTTTGCCCCCTGAAAATGCTCAATGCCCGGCATGGTATCGAAGTGCGAACCCAGAATGATCCATTGGTCTGTCTTTCCCGGAATTCGCCCGATTACATTGCGAAAGGTCTTTTCGCCCTCCGGGGTCATATCCGAAAAGGTATCGACCTCGACCGCAATGCCAAAGCCTTCCATCCGCTTGGCAATATGCTCCGCCGCCTTCCAGCCCGCAGGGGTTCCTGCATCGCGCGGACTAAACTCCACCAGTGCCGCCACCTCCGCAAACGCACGCTCTCCATCGAACGGCGGAAGTTCCGTGTTTTGCCCATTCGGCTGGCATCCAAGTAGTGGAAATAGACTGGCCAGCAGGAGGGTTTTTGACAGGATCGCAGGATTTACAGGATTAAAATATGACATCAGGTTCATCCAGTTGTTCCGACCAGCAAATAACATTTTGACTCCAAATCATCCTTGAGATGGTGCCATTTGGGTCTGGCCACCCAAGGTACCAGTCCTATTATTTCATCATTCGCCAAATGGGTTCACGATTTCCATCGACTGGTTAATCACCAGTCCATCCTGCATGTCTTCGGAAAGAAAATATTGGCAGTTCAAGTTTAGTGCGGCCTGGATGTGCATTGAGTCGTACGGTGACAATGAGTAGCGTTTGGTGAGCTGTTCGGCGTCGCAGATTAATTTTCCAGTCACTGGAAGAGGGTTGCGGCTAGAGAGCCATTCTAAAAACTCCGAGCGAAAATCTGTTTCAACCTGCTGGGCATATTTTCTGATCATTACGTTCCGCCACTCTGCGAGTACCTGCGCGGAAAAAACTCCGGAATTTCGCTGAAACAGCAATTCTAGTACATCCCTTGCAATCTTGTGTTTTCGTGGGTCACACGAATCGATGACGTAAACGAACACGTTTGTATCCAGATAAACGTTGTTGGAGCAATGAGTGAGATCAACGCGCATTCATTTCATCCCGGGTCATTTCCCCTTTGGTCCACCCAAGATTAATTCCGGGAAA
>JAOZKS010000614.1 GCA_029935255.1 Pontiella sp. | reverse complement strand
ATTCCGGGTCGATAAAGTTATCGAGTTCGGCCTTGCCCAGGTTTTCATCGCCGGTTACCACCCCATTAACCCCTTGTATGCGGAGAATGTAGCTTCCACGTTTAGAGATTATTGGAAATACCCAAGCAATTAAAAGGATAATCTCAAATTTGCGCTGATTACAAGAACTCGGAGAATGGGAAGCATCGCGTGCATTAACCTTTTCCTTTCAAAAGGAAAACTCCCCTACTCCAGCGGCTCCCAATTTAAAGCGTGTGGTATTAGTGTGGTATTAACTTGCGCCAGACAGTTGGGAAGTAGGTTATCACATGTGATCAGATAAGAAGCATGGAACTCAATATAAACCCCATAAACATTGGGGTTTCCCTAACAAAAAGATGGTGGGCCCGGAGGGACTTGAACCCCCGACCAAGAGATTATGAGTCTCCTGCTCTGACCGACTGAGCTACAGGCCCGTTTTTGTTGTAAGCGGACGATACGAATACAGGAATCTACCTTGCCAAGGCAAGGGGTTTTATTCGCACAAATACGCCGGAAGCCAAAAAAAACGCCCTCGCGATGTGGGGCGTTTTCCCAAAAGTTGAAGTTCCAATCTAGTAATCGCTGCCGGGATTGGTGGCTGATGGAATCGCTTTTTTGAAGGCCGAACCAGGATTCTCAATCTTGCCCACAATATTTCCATTTTCATCAAACAAGGTTTTAGGACCTAGCTCACGAATAAAGGCAATGCCCTTTTCCTTGCGAATGCGGCCTGAACGCGTATCAATGATTTTCCCATCCTTATCCACGACCACAAGTAGGTAGGTTTCGTATTGGCCGCCTACGTTGATGTTTCCGCTGGTTTTCCCCAGAGCGTACATCGGACTGGTAAATTCAAACGTGTTGTCATTGTCCTTTGAAAAGTTGAAATCCTTCTTGATCACATCGATCACCCCGTAGTATCCGGTGTGAATCTGTTTTCCGATCACGTAGAGCTCGGCCGTCAGCAGGTCGGCATAGGGCTGGCCTGAAGATTTGTGAACCTTAACGCGAACGGTCACTTGTTCCACTTTGGCCTCGCCGTCCTGCCCCGCCCCTATGCTCTTCTTGCTGCGCTTAGCAGACACATCGATATCCACCCGCAACGGAAACACCGTCTGCGCACTTGCCGCCGCCACACAGCCTACAACCGCCACACCCAATAAAGTTTTAGTCATTCCATTCATCGCATTCCTCCATTAATAGTTTAATACCGTATAAAAGATTAGTTGATCCTAAGCAATACAAAACCCTTAATTATCCATCC
>JAOZKS010000236.1 GCA_029935255.1 Pontiella sp. | reverse complement strand
ACGCGCTATGGCCTGCTCACCGGACGTTACTCCTGGCGCTCGCGCCTTAAGAGATTCATTATCCCGAAATGGGACGCCCCGCTGATTGAAGAAGGCCGCATGACGATGGCCTCGATGTTGAAGGCGGAGGGATACGATACGGCGATGATCGGCAAGTGGCATCTGGGCTGGAACTGGCCCTTCAAGTCGACACAAGCGGTTCCTGTTGGAGATGGCAAGGCTTTGGAAAAACTGGTGGAGCAAGGGGTCGATTGGAGCGCCCCGGTCACGGGCGGCCCCAATAATTGCGGCTTTGACTACCACTTTAGCGATGACGTCATCAACTGGCCGCCTTTTGTTTATATTGAAAATGAAAAGGTGCTGGGAACCCCCGATCCGGAGCAAAAATATACCGCGCCCGACAGCGATTGGGCGGAGGATAAGGTGCTATCCACTATCACGGACAAGGCCGTAGCCTACATTGAAAAACAGGCCGAATCCGATGCCCCGTTTTTTCTCTATTTCCCCATGACCTCCCCGCACAGCCCCATTGCTCCGGCAGTAGACTTCAAAGACAAGAGCGGCATCTCCCCCTATGTTGATTTTGTCATCGAAACCGATCACCGTATTGGCCAGATCATTGACGCCGTGGACCGCAGTGGAATCGCCGAAAACACTCTAATTATCTTCACGGCCGACAATGGAACATCACTCAGGCATTCCAACAAGGATGATGTGGAAAACAAGGGCGTGGACTTCGAGGCGAATATTCGCGGCGGAAAATCAGACATCTGGGAAGGCGGTCACCGCGTCCCCTTCGTTGTGCGCTGGCCGGGAACGGTACAGGCGGGGTCCCGGAATGACACGCCGATCTGCCTGACGGATATTATGGCGACTGTTGCCGAAGTTGTCGGCACGAAACTTCCGGATAACGCAGCGGAAGACAGCGTGAGCCTCCTGCCTGCGTTGCGCGGAAAGCCACAGGAACACGGTGCAATTATTAACCACTCCATTCAGGGAAAATTCGCCATTCGAAAAGGACCCTGGAAGCTGGCATTCTGTGCTGGATCGGGCGGGTGGTCCTCCCCGAAAGAGGGTGAGGCAAAGAAGGCGAAATTGCCCGATTTACAATTGTACAACCTTTCAACGGATCCGCTGGAAACAACGAATGTAATTCAGGAAAATCCAGAGCTGGCAAAAACGCTGACTAAAGAATTACATAAACTCATCGAACAAGGCCGGTCCACCCCTGGGGCTCCCCAGCAGAATATCGGCGAGACCTGGCTTCCTGAGCTATAATCAATATCCACGACTGGAGATCGAAAAATGAAACGAATCAGCCTCTATTGCTTAATTAGTATCAGTTATTTCCTGATGGCTCAGTCCGGTTGGGCCGCGCCCGAGCAACCGAATGTAATTATTCTACTCACAGACGATCAGGGTTATGGCGATATTTCCGCCCATGGGAATCCGCTCATCAAAACGCCGAGTATGGATCGGCTCCATAAAAGCTCGGTGCGGTTTACGAGCTTTCATGTTGATCCCACCTGCGCTCCCACACGCGGCGCGTTGATGACGGGGAAATATTCCCATCACGTGCGGGTCTGGCACACCATTGCCGGAGGAAACAGCCTGCGGGAAACCGAAATGACCATGGCGGATGTTTTCAAGGCATCGGGCTACTCAACCGCTCTCTTCGGGAAATGGCACCTTGGAGCCAACTATCCGTACCGTCCGATGGATCGCGGGTTCGAGGAGTGGCTGGGGTCCGGCGCTGGCGGCCCGGGAACAACGGACGACTATTTCACGAACGACCGCGTGAACGACCACTACTGGCATAATGGAGAACGAAAATTCATCGAGGGATACAACCCCACCGTTTTTTACGATGCGGCCATTAACTATGTAAAGCAGAATGCTCACAAGAAAAAACCGTTTTTCATGTATGTCCCCACCTATGCGCCGCACGGGCCCCACTCCATCCCCGATCCAGAGCGAACAGAAAAATATATCGCGGCGGGATATGATAAAAATGTGGCGTATCACTACGCCATGATTGAACACATCGACCACAGCATTGGACGTTTACTCGATACCCTCGAACAAACCGGCGTGGCAGACGACACCCTCGTTATCTTCATGACCGACAACGGAGCCACCGCCGGGCGATCCGTTTTCAATGCAGGGATGCGCGCGGGAAAAGGAAGTGAATATGATGGAGGGCACCGTGTTCCATTCTTCATTCGTTGGCCGAACGGCAAGTTGGCGCATGGACAGGACGTCGCCGACCTCAATGCCCACATCGATGTACTTCCAACCCTGATTGAACTGTGTGGACTCACCCCACCCCGGCAGGTGGCGTTTGATGGGCGCAGCTTCACAGAACAGCTCTATCATCCAGAGAAAACCGGGGCTGTCCGCGTGGTCTGTGTGGAGCGCCAACGCACCATGATTCCAGAAAAATGGAGCGGAGCGACGGCCATGCAGGGTACGTGGCGGATGGTCAGGAACAAGGAGCTATATGACGTTGCTATCGATCCCGGCCAAAACAACAACGTCATCGACCAGCATCCGGAGATGGCGAAAAATCTTTCTGAAGCCTTTGATGCCTATTGGGGAAAAGTCACCCCCGGCGACCGGGAACCTACCCGCCCGATCATTGGCTCCACGCAGGACGCCGAAACCTACCTGACATCGGAAGACTGGTATAGCGACAAGCTTCCACCATGGAATCATGGAACCGCAGCGCAGGGGAGAAAAGGAAATGGAACTTGGCATCTGCACGTGAGCCAGACAGGAACGTATCAAATTGAAGCCCGCCGCTGGCCACGCGAAGCGCATACCGCCATAGCTGATGTTCCGGTGTTCAACAAAACGCTCGATGCTTGGACGGAGGACGGCCCGATTCAAGAACTTTTATACCACCGGAAAGCAAAAGCATTGCCCGTCGCGGCGGTTCAGGTTCTGATCGACTGCGATGTGATCGCCACAAAGCCTGTCTCTTCCGATGATGAATGCGCCCGTTTCGAACTGCCACTGAAGGCGGGCGATGCCACCTTGCAAGTGCTACTGCTGGACGCCAACAAAAAGCCCCTCACCGGCGCATTCTATGTTTATGTCCGTAAATTATAAGGAGAACGTAATGAGTAAATTCAAGAACCACCTGATTGCTACTGTTACATTGCTATTGCTGGGAACCTCCCTCGCAGACGAGGATCCGCGCACAAAAATGGAACCCACCCGCTCGAAAGCCCCGCAGAAAGCCGTCGAAGCCTGGAAGGATCTGCGCTTCGGCATGTTTATCCATTGGGGCCCCGTTGCGCTAACCGGACATGAAATCGGATGGTCGCGCGGAAGCCAGACCCCGATCGAGGAATACGACAACCTCTACAAACAGTTTAACCCGGAAAAGTTTGATGCCGATGAGTGGGTCGCCGTCGCCAAGGCCGCCGGGATGAAATACATGGTACTCACCGCCAAACACCACGACGGCTTTTGCCTTTGGGATACGAAGCAGACGGACTACAACATCATGAATACGCCCTTTGGTCGGGACGTGGTCAAGGAGCTTGCCGCTGCCTGCAAAAAAGGCGGCATCGACTTCGGAATCTATTACTCTACCTGCGACTGGCACCACCCCGCCTTCCCTAACGGATCTCCAGGCGGAAGATCTCGAAAGCCCAATCCGGATCTCAAGATCTACGACACCTATTTAACGGCTCAATGCGAAGAACTCATCCGCAACTACGGATCGATTTTTACCCTCTGGTTCGATGTCCCCCAGTCCTACACCACGGAATTCGGAGTGCCTCTGGTCAACAAACTGCGTAAATTGCAACCGGACATCATGATCAACAACCGCGCCTACAACGCAAGCGGATCTCAAAACGGCGTGAGCCATCACAACACGGTTGGCGACTACGACACGCCGGAGCAAAAGATTGGAGGCTTCCAGATCGACCGCCCATGGGAGACCTGCATGACCATCTGCCGACAGTGGGCGTGGAAACCGAACGATAGCATGAAGTCGCTCGAGCAATGTCTCCACACCCTGATCCGCACCAGCGGCGGCGATGGAAACCTGCTCTTCAACGTCGGCCCTATGCCCTCCGGCGAAATCGAGGCGCGCCAAATTGACCGCCTCAAGGAAATGGGCGCATGGCTCGCGCAAAACGGAGAATCGATCCATGGCACCCGTGGCGGTCCGTGGAAACCTGGCAAGCAAATGGTCAGCACGCGCAAGGGCAACAAGGTCTACATCCACCTCCTCAAAAAGAAGGACGGCGCAGTCGCGCTTCCCGCCCTGCCCGTTACTATCAAATCCGCCCGACTCCTTAACGGCGCCCCCCTCACCACGGAGACCAAAGAGGGAATCTTGTCGATAAAGATACCGGACAGCGCCTGGGCACCCATCGATACCATCATCGAGCTCACCCTCCATGGTTCCGCCATGGACCTCTCTCCGCTCTCCTCTGGCAGGTGACATTGACGAACAGGACCTGCCCTTGCATTCGAAAAACTGGTTCGATGACCACGATGTCGAATGTTCATATTCCGTGATGGTTGCCTTGTCGGCGCATTGTTGATCGGCAAGTTAAAACTCATGAAAGCTAAGATCTCAAACGTCAGCTTCTATTCCAAGAAACTACAGGGCAAAACT
>JAOZKS010000235.1 GCA_029935255.1 Pontiella sp. | reverse complement strand
GGTTGCCCGAAAACGGCGGATACACCAACATCAACGACGAGCTCGTCGCGCAGGGGCACGCCGTCCATAAGGAATATTAGGGCTCTCCCGCCCTACCCCAATGTTCCAAACGTTGGGAACCCCCGACAAGCGCCCACCACCACCGACCCGTCGTTTTCCCCCTGCGGGGGTGAAACGACGCTACACTAGGAGATACTGCTTTTGCTTATGACGATCCGACGAACATGAAGCGCAGGGCAGGATGAAAAGCCTTCCACGAAGGTTATCCCGTCCATCCTGTAATCCTGTCAAAAAGCATTCGTAACCATAAAATTTCCGCTGCTCCAGCTTTCGTGTATTCAGTGTGTTTCGTGGTTCATTTGGTTTCCACGTTGTTTTGGGTTCATCCGTGGCTAACGCGCCTGCCGCATCGCCATTAACCGCAGGGCGGCGGTGTCGGGCGAAACGTTTTCGGAATGGGTTTGTGCAAGGCTTTCGAGCTCGTCCTGATCGGACCGAACGCCGTAGTACGCTTCGAGTGTTTCATCGACCGCATTCAGATACGCAATAAAGGATTGTTCCGACCAGTTCATCGTTGTGCCACTGATTAACACAGATGGACGCGGAGTCCAAAAACACTAATGGCATTAAGTTGAGGTGATATCAAAAATCAGCAATCGGCAATCGGCAATCGGCAATGCTCCTCCTATAGTCCCCTCCATGAATATCGTCTACAACGCATCGGCCGGCACGGGAAAAACCTATCAGGTGACTGAGCTCTACGAAAAGCTCGTCCTCGAAGAAGGCATCGATCCGCGCAAAATCCTATTGATGACGTTTACCGATAACGCCGCCGCCGAACTGCGTATGCGCGTGGCACAGCGGTTCCTCAAAGCCCGCCGCACCGCCGAAATCGCCGGAGATGGCGAGCGGGCCGAAACCGCCATCCACGCCATGTCGCGCCTAGCCGCCGCGCCCATCGGCACCATCCATTCCTTCTGCACCCGCCTGTTGCGCGAGCAGGCCCTCGAAGCGGGGCTCTCGCCGGGATTCTCCACGCTGGTCGGCGACGAGCGCGACGCCCTGCTCAACCAAATCTGCCGCGACGAGCTGCTCGACCGTCTCGAACGCGACCCCGACTTCAAAACCTTCTGCTCCGGCGCACACATCATTGGAACCGGCGGCGGCTTTGGCACGAGCATCACCGAAACCGTCCCCAGTCTGATTTCGCAAGCCAACAGCCTCGGCATCTCGCTCGAAAATGCCGAAGCCATGCTGCCCGATCCCCAACCGGCCGGATCACTGCCCGCGTTCACCGTAATTCTTGATCGACTCAAGGAACTGCCCAACCCATCCGTCAAGGCAAAGCCTGTTATCCAAGCGCTGGAAACCCATCTCCCAACGGTTGAAAGCGTCGAGAAACTAACCTTGTTGCTCATGGAAGAAGGACTCCGCAAGTTCGGTGGCCCCGCAGGACACAAACCCATTTCAGATGACTTTTTCGATCTACTCAATGCCGTTGACGACTCGATCAAATATAAAACCCGATTCCCTGCCGCCAAAGCCTTTGCCCGCTATGTGCAAGCCGTCGCCACCCGCTTCCAGCACCGCAAGCACGAGATGGATGTGGTCGACTTCGACGACCAGTTGCACATGGCCGCCGAGCTGCTTCAATCCGGAAGGGTAAAACCGGAGTTTCAATATGTAATCGTCGACGAAGTGCAGGACACCGCACGCATCCAATGCGACCTCATTCAATCGCTGTGGGGCCCGGAGACCCGCCTCGTCATTTGCGGCGATAAAAAGCAGAGCATATACACGTGGCGCGGTGCCGATCCGGAGGTGATGCCCGATCTTGAAAAATTGATCCAAGCCGCCAACGGACAAGTCAAAACCCTCCAGACCAGCTATCGCAGCAAAGCCCCGGTTCTCGATGTGATCAACGCGCTGTTCGAATCGGTCTACGGCGCAGCGGACTATTCCGAAACCGAGAAACTGCAATCCAATTTTTCCACCGAGGGGGAAAAGCCCTGCGTGGAATTCCTATCCTTCGACAAGGATGAGGAGTTGTCGAAACAGGAAAAGGTGGCGGCCGAAATGGAGGCCGTCGCGAACCGCATTCAATTGTTGATCGAGGGCCCCGAAGACTGGAATCCCGCATATCGCTACGACGGCGATGATTTTACCCCCACCTCGGAAAGCAATGCCTATCGTTATTCAGACATTCTGATTCTGCTGCGCCGCACCACGCACCAGTCGGCACTCGAACAAGCCCTGCGGCACGCGAGCATTCCCTACACGCTCGGCGGGAAGGGGCGGGGACTCTTCGCCCGGCAGGAAACGCGCGATGTCTCCCTCTTCCTCAACGTTGTCACCAACCCGAAGGATGCCTATTCGCTCATCGGCTTCCTGCGCTCGCCCTGGGTGGGCTTCTCCGACGAAACCCTTGCCGAGCTGGCATGGAGCGAAGAGGGCTTTTTCGTAGACGCTTTGTTGAAAAACTATTCCACGAAAACCGACGTGATCGACCGCTACCGTGAATTACTCGGCACCAAGCTGGCATCGGAACTGGTGCGAATGCTGATCGACGAAACCGGCTTCGATGCGCTCCTGGCCGGGCTTCCGCGCGGCACCCAGCGACTGGCCAATCTGCGCAAGGTACTCGACTGGCTGCGCGAAACCGAGCGCGGCGCACAAACCACACCCGCCGCCGTGGCCCGCAAGCTGGCGGAACAGATTGCCAACCCGCCCAACGTTCCCGAAGCGGCCCTGCTCGACCCGGCGCAGAATGCCGTAACGATTATGACGGTGCACGGCTCGAAAGGGCTAACCAAACGCGTCGTCATGGTGCCGGATATCAACTTCCGTTCGGATAACGACCGTAGCTTTGCCCGCGTATTTTTCGATGAAAAAAAGAATCCCGTGCTTGGAATAAAAATCACTGCGCCGGACAAAAGCGGAGTAGAGTCGCCGGGGCTCAAGGCGGGGAAAGACCGCGCCAAAGCCGTCCGAAAGCACGAGCTTAACAACCTCTTCTATGTGGCGATGACCCGCGCGCGCGATCTGGTGATTACATCGGCCTCCGTTGGCAAAAAACCGGAAGGATGGCTTGCGCAACTTACGCCCTTAATTTCAGATGGAATCATTTCATCCATCCCCTACTCCGAACTCGCCAAAGCGGTTGATCTCCAGGAAGGCCCCAGCCACGAAAGCCCAACCGCGGAACAACTCTCTGCCGTATTGCAAACCCTGCCCCCCGCTCCGGAACGCCCCGCACTCCAACGCATACCGGCCACACGGCTGGCGAAGGAACACGACGAACTGGAACCGGAATTCGGCGCAATGGAAGCCTCCAGCCTCCAGCCCATGGAACATGCGGCAGCCCTCGGCTCGCTCGGTCATGCCGTACTGGAACAACTGGCATTAAACAAGTGGGTGGGTTCCGTGCCCAGCTGGATCGATACCCTGCGCGATGGCTTTGGAATTGAAAAGAACGAAGCCGAAGCGCTCACCCAACGGATTGAGAGAACCCGAAAGATGATGATCGAGAAAACCGCCGACATGCAGGAAATCCGACCGGAGCTCCCGTTTGTGCTACACGACGGCGACCTGCTGATCGACGGCACCATCGACCTGCTTTGCCTCACCCCTGAACGAGCCTCCCTCTTCGACTACAAATTCACCGAGGCTAACGATTCCGTGGCCGCCCATGCCTATCGGGAACAGATGGCCATCTACTCCAAAGCCGTGGCCCAAGCCTTCCCCGCTGCCGAAGCCCCTGAAATCTCGCTCGTGATTATTTCATCCGAAAGCACACGATTGCTTGATCTTCGCAACCATTTATAGATACATTCAACCGCTATGAACGATATAGATACCCTAGTCATTGTTCCGACCTATAACGAAAAAGAGAACATCAACAAAATCGCCGCTGCGGTTATGGATGCCTCTCCCCATGCCGACGTTCTTTTTGTGGACGATAATTCGCCGGATGGAACCGGGAAACTGGCCGACGCGCTGGTTGAAAAACATGACCGGATCCATGTGCTGCACCGCGCATCGAAAGACGGCCTTGGCCGCGCCTACATCGCCGGCTTCAAATGGGCGCTGGAACGGGACTATCAATTTGTAATGGAAATGGACTGCGACTTTTCGCACGACCCCAACGAAATTCCCAACTTCCGCGACATGGTACGCAACGAGGCCGACCTCGTGCTGGGCTCGCGCTACGTCGGCGGCATCCGCATTTTGAACTGGCCGCTTTCCCGCCTCATGCTCAGCCGCGGAGCCGGCGTCTACGTCCAGCTCATCACCGGCATGCCCTTCACCGACCCCACCGGCGGCTTCAAATGCTTCCGCCGGGAAGTGCTCGAAGCCTACAACTTCGACATCGTCAAAGCCAATGGCTACGGCTTCCAGATCGAGATGACGCACAAGGCCTGGATGAAAGGCTTCCGCATTGGCGAGGTTCCCATCGTCTTCGAAGACCGCCAGGAAGGCACCTCGAAGATGAGCGGCAACATTGTCTACGAAGCCCTCTGGGTCGTCTGGGAGCTCGCCATCCGCAACGGCTTCCGGCGCAAGCCAAAAAAGAAAGCGTAGACGATGCTCGATCTCAACCCGCTCCGGGCATTCGATTTCCTTAACATAAACAGGTATTAA
>JAOZKS010000234.1:4192-4655 GCA_029935255.1 Pontiella sp. | reverse complement strand
TCGGCATCGTTACCGCTACGGGTTAGTAAAGTTACTTCCGCCCCTTGCATCACACCGTAGTACGGAACATAGTCAACATGGTCGTGAACCCATTTCGATAAAACAACAGGATCATTCCCTAAGGCCGCTGCCAGTTCTGCAATACCGGAAGAAAGTCCAACTGATGGCGTAACCGGCCCAGTGATCGATGCAGACATTGCGAGTGGAGAAAATTGTGGTGATATAAAATTTGGAGAAGTGCTAAGTGCTATACCGTTCGATGCCACACCGTCCGGAGTTCCAGAAACACAATTCGTCAGTCCTGTGGCCTGCCACTCTCCAGCGGTCAATGGATCAGGAATTTGCAACTCTAGTGAAAGGGCATTTTGAACAAACAGCCCTGAACTAGCGAAAATAAACAACGAACGGATTAGCTTTTTGTAAAAATTCTTCTAACACACCATCTAAAAACCAAGTAGCTGTA
>JAOZKS010000234.1:0-4182 GCA_029935255.1 Pontiella sp. | reverse complement strand
TTAGAATGGTTTTTTGCGCTACCTCTGCTCCACTATAGAAATCGGTCAAGCGATCATCCTCGTCATAGTGGTAGCGAATGGTTGCTACCGTGCCGGTATTTGAATTGCTTTGAGGAGCGGTTGGATCAGTACCGTTAAGCTGCTCTTCAAGATTACTGAACCCGTCGTTGTCCACATCGCCGAGCGTATTTAGGGCAAGGGGGTTAAAACCATATTGAACAAGCCATCCGTCCCCAAGACCATCGCCACTTGTGTCCCATAAATTTTCGCGGGTTTTATATAAATATCGTTCTTTGGCTGAAGTCAGTCCGTCAAAGTCTTCGTCATAGTCAGTTCCGGTTACATAAAAACGAGCCGTTTCATTTGTGTTCTGGTCAGTCCAATAAAAATTGGTAGAAGAAGCTGTTGGAAAGTTAGTTTGCAGTTGCCAATCTGCGGAAACCAAATCACTACAAAGAAACAGATCAAGCGCGGCACTATCGAGACTGCTGAGCCACTCCATGCAAACCTCCACGGTTCCATTGCTCTGGCTAATTTCCATTTGAAGTTCCACGCCGGAACCCATTGCGAGCGGAGTCAACATCATGCTCATTGGAGCGATCAACAGCTCCATGGCCAGAGCCTCCTGCTCGAAAACAACGGCTTCCTCTTCCAAATAGCTCGCAGCAAATGAGACCGGCACAATACGGATTTCGGCACCGAATTTTGCCGCATGATATAGCTGCTGCTGGGCGAGCGTCAGTTCCGACGCATCGCTTAAACCAAAATAATTAAGCGCCCAGAAATAGGGATCATACTCCACCGTCCGACGAAAAACCGCCGAGCCTGCTTCATTATAGATCACCAGATCACGGTTGTAGTCCAATACCACATAAAAAGTGTATTCAGGATACATCAGACCGCCGAGCGTTTTTAGCTCCCCGACCGCTTGCGACAACAGCTCCTTCGGCCAGTCGCCCGAATTCCAGTCCACAAAATAAATCTGTTGTTCCGAGTGAATATAAACCGTATCCCCCGGAAGCGGCGGCAAAAACAGTTCATGCACCGCATTGAAAATTGCTTCCAGTTGCACAGGCGATGTCACATCCGCCGCAATCCCCAGTTCCGTCACCGGCTTCTTCGCCCAGACACTACTGACGGTCAGAACAACGGCCAATAACAGTCTCGTTAACAACTTTTTCATAGACTTCCCCTTGGGTTAATGATGCCCCCTCTCAAAAAAAGAGGGCGCAAACCTTCATCATTCATTTTCCACGGTGAGCCACGACGCTCTGAGAGAAACAACAACAAAGGTCGCGCCCAAGCAGGCGCGCCATCGCAGTTTGTTTCTCTCCAAAAAAGGTCGTGGTTTCCGTGGAAGTGAAACTTGCTAAAACGCTGAAATAATATTCAGATGGTAATCAAAATCTTCGTCTATCTTTCGCATACAGATCCTTAAATGGATATGTAAATCCCAGTTAGACAAGTGAGGCAGTATGGAGATATCTCGGAGCTTGTCAGGTAATTTCTTGAATTTTTTACAAAACTTCCTGCGCTCAAAATTTCGACCCGAAAGAAAATGTGCTGAGCCGGGAATAAAAACCGCCATAAGCACGCCGACCCACCGGGGATATGGCGTTTTGTTTTTTATGACTCCACCCAGTCGGTTGGATCGACTTTATAGTAATACTGTAGTTCCTCAAAAAGCTCGGGGTGTTTGTCTTTGAGCTGGCGGGGTTTTTCGAAGAAGGTTTCGGTGGCGACGGCGAAGAACTCGGCCGGGTTGGTTGCGCCGTACCGGTCCATCGTATCTTTCTTCCCTCGGCGGGTTGAATCGACGAGTGCGTCGTATTCGTGATTGAAGACATGTGCCCAGGTGGCGTAGGCCGAGCGCTCTTCGAGAATGGGGGCGCCGTCGGTTGCGCCCGACTCCTGATCGAGCTGATGTGCAAATTCGTGGAAGGTCACGTTCTGTCCGTCTTCAAAATTTCGTGCGCCGCCCTTTACGCTATTCCATGAAAGGACGACCACGCCGCTGCTCCACGATTCGCCCAGCCGTTCGCCATCCCCGTTATCCCCTCCAAATACCCCTTTCTGTCCACTTTTGTAGGTGTGTGGATAGACGAGGATGGTTTTTAGTTTGGGGTAGACCGTGCCTTCGCGCCCGAGCAACAGCATGCAGGCTTGCGCGGCAATGGTGACCTTGATTTCCTCCGTAATATCCAAACCACCGCATCCCTCGAATTCTTTTTCGGCGAGGAAAATCTGCATAAACCCAAAGAGCTGATGCTTGTGCTCCTCCGACATCCTCGCAATCATGGGAAGGGTGGTTTTAAGCAGGGGCATCCAGCTTGTCGGTGGAGGGGAGGTCAGAAGTTTTTTACGGTTCCGTCGTCGCGCCAAACTAAGGCCCATCAGCACGGCTGCGGCAGCACATAAAACCAGCGGAAGGAGGATGAGTGGAGACATGTTGCGGGCTACTTCGCAGTTGTAGGCAGTTTGGAAAGCAACTTGTCCACGGCATCAAAGACGCGTTCATTCTGCTGTTCGAGCGATTGTGAACGGTCGAGTCTGGTTTTCAGGTTTCCACGCCACACCCGTTCGCCGGTTTTCGCGTCATAAACCAGTACGGTCAGTGTGCCGACTTCGATGGTGTAGATGTTCAGGTCGGGTTCGCGTTCTTCATAGGTCCAGTTGCTGGAGTCCCGGTTGTAGACGAATCCGCCGGAGAAGTCCCGTTCGTCGCGTTTTGCGGGAGCGGTGTGTTCTTCGTGTTCGGCAAGCTTCACATAGTAGGCCGCCTGAAGATCCGCCTCGTCCATCTTTAAGACCTCTCTCCAGCCGCGCGACGTAAGGGCGGTGGTCAGAATCTTTTTGATGTCTTCGTTGATGTAGGTGTCGTCCTCATCGAGGATCTTAGCGGGGCCGTTGACCCATTGGTAGGTCTTGATCTTCGAAAAGTCATATCCTTGTTTGTATTCGGAGTCGACTTTCATGGTGCTGCAGCCGGAAAGAATTAAAAGGGCGGTGGCGAGAGGCAAGGCGGTTTGAAATTTCATGGGGTCTCCTAGTTGGAAATAACTATAGGTTCTGCTTTGATGAGTGTCTATGGGTAAAACGGATCTGATTATTATTGGAGGCGGAGCCGCTGGGCTGATGGCCGGGTGTGCTGCGGGCGAACTGGGATTGAAGACTCTTGTGCTCGAACGAAAGCATAAGCCGGGTCGAAAACTGCTGATGTGTGGAAATGCGCGATGCAACCTGACCACCAATATTTCCGAAGAGCGGATGCTGCAGATGTTTGGAGAGCCGGTGGGTGGTTTTTTGGAACCCGCCATTCGTGCATTCACGCCGTCGATGTTGCAACGCTGGTTTGCGGCGAACGGGCTTCGAACGGTTGTGAAGGCCGGCAACAAGGTCTATCCCCACACCGAGCGTGCATCCGATGTGCTCAACCTATTCACGGATCAGCTTCGGGATAGGAAGGTATCGCTGGCCTGCTCATCGACGGTTCGGGCCTTGGAGAAAACTAAAACCGGATTTCAGATCGCCACGGAAAACTTTGTCGTTGAAAGCCGCTATGTCCTGATCGCCACGGGAGGCATCAGCTATCCGAAGACCGGTTCGGTTGGCGATGGGCAAACCTGGGCAAAAAAATGGGGTCACACGGTTGAACCCTACCGTCCGGGTTTGGTCGGGTTCGAGGTGGATCCCAACGTACTTAAGGGGCGGATTGGGAAGATCCATGAAAAGGTGATCCTTGATGTTCTGGCGGGCGGTCGAAAGGTGGCGGAAACGCGCGGGGTCTATGAAATTGAAAAATGGGGGATTGGGGGGACGGCCGTCACCGATGCCAGTCGCATCATCGCCCGCCGGAATTTGAAGGACTGTACTTTGCGAATTCAGATGAAGGATGGAAGCTTCGAGGAAGTTCGTCCGTTGCGCACCCGCTCGATCAAGGAAGCAATGGTGACGGTTGGGGGTGTGGCGCTGGATGAAATCAAGGTCCAAACCTTGGAATCGAAAAAGAGTGAAGGCCTCTATTTTTCAGGGGAAGTGCTCGATGTGGATGGCCCGACGGGGGGCTATAATCTCCAGGCCGCATTTTCCACGGCGCGCCTTGCTGTTGCGGCGATAGGCAAGCGTTGCGGGAAGGGGAATTTCCCCTCTCTTGAAAAACCAATAAAATACCGGAAGCGGAGT
>JAOZKS010000028.1 GCA_029935255.1 Pontiella sp. | reverse complement strand
CCTATGTCCGGCTGGTTTGTATTTTTGTCTCTGTTTTTTCATACCCTCCGAGTGGAGGATTTAGAGTGGCACAAGCCAGCCTTTTTATTTAAAAGCCATGGGATGAAAGTGAATTTTTTTCATATTAACAATCCTGATTTCAAGTTAGAGGATAACCCTTGTTTCCCGATGCATTTTTTCACGCGCAGAAGTGACCATAAAAGAAATCGTATACCAGCATGAATGAAAGTACCTCGCATAGATTCTAACCGTAAAACCCGAACCTGAAAGTAACACAACCTTGTAGTTAAGCAAACGAGAAATCGAACTCTCCAGTCTACCGCAAGAGAAAAAGAAATCACCCTGTGAATTTTAGAATCCAGGCCTCTTCTGCCCTTCCATTTCCTATCCCCAAAACATTTCGAAAAGGGAAAAGAAAAGGTGTCAGTGTATAGATCCATAAGTTTTTTACTTGAGTTTCCCAAGCGCCGTTTCCGCATGCACGGAGTCCGTGCATCTTGAGCTGCCGCCGTAACGCCTTTTCCTGCCTTTTCATGATCTGCACGGGTGAAAAGCGGTCTTGCATCAAATAGAGCGATGCCTTCGGGATTGTTCTTAACCGGGAACGGTTTTTTGAGCACCCTTTCCGATCCGCCCATAGGAAGACGTTGAAATGCTGGAGGTGGTATGCCGCAGCCTTATGGGTCGGGTGGTTGGAAAGCTGTCATGAATCCACGGAATGGTTTGCGAGGGCTTTGGTGGAGAGCAGGCCGCAGGCGGCATGGATGTCGAGGCCGCGGGAGGCGCGGATGGTGGTGAGGATGCCTTTGTTGTTCAGCTGGTCCTTGAATTCCTGCAAGGTGGTTTCGTCGGTGGCTTGCAACGGGGTTCCGGGGATGGGATGGAAGCGGATCAGGTTGATGCGGCACTTGATGCCCGCCAGCAGACGCGCAAGTTCTTTCACGTGGCGCGGGGTGTCGTTGAGCCCTCCGAAGACGATATATTCGAACGAGACGCGGCGTTGCCCGCCAAAGTCATGCTTTCGAATCTCTGCGATGATGTCGTCCAACGGATAGGCGATCTGCACCGGCATCAACTGTTGGCGCTCTTCGTGGAAGGGGGTATGTAGGCTGATGGCCAAATGCGCTTCACATTCGTTCAGGAAGCGGACGAGGCCGGGCACAATACCGATCGACGAAACCGTGATGCGGCGCGGGCTCATGGCATAGCCCCATTCGGAGGTGAGGATCTCGACGCTTTTGAGCACTTCGTCCAGGTTGTCGAACGGTTCGCCCATGCCCATGTAGACGATGTTGGTGATATCATTGCGCTCGTCGATGCTGCGAAGCTGGTTGACGATTTCGCCAGCGGTGAGCTGGCCCTGGAACCCTTGCTTTCCGGTCATGCAAAACAGGCAGCCCATCTTGCAGCCGACCTGCGAGGAAACACAGACGGTCTTCCGGTCCTTGAAGGGGATCGTGGCGGTTTCGATAAATTGGTCGTGCGCGGTGGTAAAGAGATATTTCCGGGTGCCGTCGGCGCTGGTTTTTACTTCGATGGGTTCGGCGAGGCCAAAGGTATGGTTTTCATTCAGTAGTTCGCGGGCTTTTTTGGATAGGTTGGACATTTCATCGATGGATGAAATTTCCTTATGGTAGAGCCAATCGGCCATCTGCTTGGCGGCAAACTTTGGCAGGCCATATGAGGTGGTTAGCGCCTGTAGCTCGCCAAGTGTGTTGCCAAAGAGTGGAGTTTTTTCGGTCATGTGTGCGGTTAGATTTGTTGTAATAATTGGAGGAGCCTTGCAACTCCCATTTTCTCTTTCTCCAAATCACGGTATGTTGTTGTTTGATAGGGTTCAAGCCGATTGTGGGGTTTTGCGGAGACTCCGGCGGTTCGAAAGCTGGAAATGAAAAAATATGCACATGTGAATAGCGTGCAATGATCAGAGCAATGCTATATCAATTCCTTTCGTTGTGCTGCCGAGCGGAGAATCGAGGAAAATTGATGAACATAAAGAATAAAGTATCGACGGCCATTTTTTTGCTATTGTTGGGGTTTTGCATGGGTGCGAGATCATCCACTCTTAGCCAAAGACATGAAAGCAGTTCCATCTATTATGCGGAACAGATGGGAGAGTTCTATAATCTAGAGGATGGCCAACGGCAGGAGATTTTTCATATCCATGCTCAAAAGCTAATCGATTGGGCTAAGATAAATCCGGTAAAGGATTCGGTGGAAAGGCAACAACGAATCAAGGAATGGTCTACAACGTTCAGGGTCGATGTGATGAAGGTGATCGGAACAACCGATCAAGAGGTGTGGAAGCAGTATAATGAAGAGATACAGAAGGGCACCCCCTCCCCAGTTTCGAAAGCTCTGATTGCGCGTTATACCAAGCCGGTTTCCCAGAAGAAGATTACACCGGCCCCCCCCGAGAAAAATCCTACTCCCGAAGCGGCCGTGATGATTCGGTTTGAGAAGGGCGATGGGATCAACGAGAGCATGCATCGGCGGGCAAGGTATTTTGCGATCGAGGCGGGCAAGGAGTTTGGGCTGACACCGGGTGAACTGCAGGTGGCCTATGATCTTCAGACGCTGAACATAAAATGCTGGAATGAAATATCGACGTTGCAGAAGGCGGGGAAATCTGAGGAATATGAGGCGTATAAGGACCAGATTAACGAAGCGTTCCTTGAGCGCATGCACGAGTTGTTAGACCCCGATAATCCAGATCGAGTCAATGCCTTCAAAAAGCGTATGTTCACGGAACTTAAGACCGTGAGATAGCGCTTGCGGCATCCGAAGCTAGAAGTAGATTTCGGTGAAAATGTTTCCAAAAGGAATGCCTTTTTCAATCAGCAGATCCCTTGTTTCCACGGCCATCGCGGCCTGTCCGCAAATATAATAGCGCAACTCCTGCGTGCCGCTACAAATGCTGTAGATACGCGGCGGGGTTTCGGTGTCGATGCCCAGTTTAATGGCTTGGCCGGGGAGGAAACCCTGTTTGTGCTGGAAACCGATCACAAATACGCCCGGCGAAAGTTCTTCGTGCCGGGTGAGGGTGGTTTTTCCAGTTCGGTATTGGGGGGTGACGTTTGCATTTGGTTCGGTGACGCTATTGATTTTAACGCACGCGTCGAGCATAAATTAGACATCGCTTTTAACTAGGACAAATCATGGAACGTGTAGATCCAGCCGCGCTTGAAGAATTAATGGCCTTTTTGCCGTGCCCCACGCCAGAGGCTTGGATTATGGAGGCCTTGAAGCAACAGGAAATCCTGCTGTTGAACCATTGCTATCTGGAACAGTGCGCCGCCCGCACTGCGCTTGGGCTCATCTTCCGCTGCCCGGACAAGCCGGACGTATTGCTCAAGTCGGAAGCACGGCACTACAAGGACTACCTCACGCTGGCGGGGAAATATGCCAACGAATCTATCGAGGATCGGATCGCCTTCTTCGGAGAAATCGAGCGCAACGCGATTGAATCGCCGGATGCCCTCTTTCGCTTCCACAGCGGAGTGCCCGCCTAGGTACGGAGGACGAATTTATGGGATACCAAAGTACAAAAGAATGCGTTGAAGCGCTCGAAAAACAGGGACAGCTAATTCGAATCTCAGATGAGGTGGATCCGTATCTGGAAATGGCCGAAATCCAACGGCGGGTCTATCAGGCAGGCGGCCCGGCGGTTCTTTTTGAAAATGTGAAGGGGTGCGCCTTCCCCTGCGTATCCAATTTGTTTGGCACGCCTGACCGAGCTCGATTTATTTTTGGCGATACCTACGAGCAGGTTGCGGCCTTGGTTGCCGCCAAGGCCGATCCGCTTAAACTGCTCAAGAAACCTAGACAGGCTTTTCGGGTCGGGATTTCCGCTTTGAATGCGCTGCCCCAAAAAGTATCCGCCTCGAAAGCGCCCGTTTTCGAGTGCCGAGGCAAACTGAGTGATTTGCCGCCCATCACGAGCTGGCCGGACGATGGCGGCCCATTCATTACCCTGCCGCAGGTGTATAGTGAGCATCCCGACCATGCGGGGAAACCACTCAAAAGCAATCTGGGGATGTATCGGATTCAACTTTCCGGAAACGAGTTCGAGCCTGATCGCGAGGTCGGTTTGCACTACCAAATCCATCGCGGCATCGGCGTTCACCAGAAACTGCATCAGGATCGCGGACAGCCGTTCCGCATCGCCATCTTCATCGGCGGTCCGCCCGCCATGAGCTTTTCCGCCGTCATGCCGCTGCCGGAAGACCTGCCTGAAGTGGCCTTTGCCGGACTGCTGGCGGGGCGGCGATTTCGCTACACCCGCTATAAAGACTGGACCGTTTCCGCCGATGCCGACTTCTGCATTATTGGAACGATCAAGGACGGGTTGAAACGCGAAGGCCCCTTCGGCGATCACCTTGGCTACTACAGTCTCGACCACCTTTTCCCCTGTCTGGATGTTGAAGAGGTCTTCCACCGCAAAGAGGCCATCTGGCCGTTCACCGTCGTTGGCCGACCGCCGCAGGAAGACAGCACGTTCGGCGATGTGATCCACGACATGACCGGCGTGGCGATTCCCGCCGAAATCCCCGGATTGAAAGCCGTGCATGCGGTCGATGCCGCCGGCGTTCACCCCCTGTTGCTGGCGATGGGGCAGGAGCGCTATACGCCCTACATGAAAACCATCCGGCCTTCCGAGCTCCTCACGATTTCCAATGCTATTTTGGGGAAAGGGCAGCTTTCGCTGGCAAAATATCTCCTCATCGTCAACGAAGCCGATGCGCCCGATCTTGATATTCACGACATTCCCGCCTATTTCACACACCTGCTTTCGCGTATCCGCTGGGAGCGCGATCTGCACTTCCAAACCGAAACCAGCATCGACACGCTCGACTATTCCGGCTCCGGCATGAACCACGGTTCGAAGGTGGTCTGGGCCTGTAGCGGCGACCCCGTGCGAACCTTGGGAACAAAGAAACCCGAGCTGGATTGTGCTGTCGTTGCTCCGGGAATTCTCGCGCTCGCCTCTGCTTTCGAGCTGGAAACCGTTGCCATGGAACTTGAGGGACTGGTTTCGGTGAATGAGTTTCCGCTTATTATTCTTTGCGATGAGCCGGAATTTCTTGTGGCTGATTTTAACAACTTCCTATGGGTCACCTTTACCCGCTCCAACCCCTCGCACGATATCCATGGAGTTGGAGCCTCGCAGAAATTTAAGCATTGGGGCTGTACCGGCCCGCTCATCATCGACGCGCGCCTGAAACCGCATCACGCCCCGCCGCTCATCGAAGATCCCGAAGTCACGGCCAAGGTCGACCATCTCTTCGCCCAAGGCGGATGCCTTGAAGCCTACGGGATAAAATAAGTTTACTTTAGAGTACGCTGATGATTTGGATCAGCACTTTGGAGATGACGATCATGATGATGAGGGCGACGGGGTAGGCGGAGACATAGCTGACGATTGGAACCGTGGAGTCGGTTTTGGCCGTGATGGCCCCGAGGGCCGGTGTGGAGGTCATGCCGCCGCAAATCCCGCCGAGCGCTTGAAGGGCGTTCATTTTGAAAAACCTGGTTGCGATGGGCCAGGCCACAATCAGGGGCAGGGCGGAAACGCAGATTCCCATGCCAAAGAGGGCGAAGCCGTGTTCCTGCAGGGTGGCCACGAGCATGCCTCCGCCGCGAACGCCCGCATTGGCGAGGAAAAAGACCAGCCCAAGTTCCTGCAGGAGCAGGCGGGTCGGTCGTGGAATGAAACCCACAATGCGCCCGACTTTTCCGAAGTGCCCGAGGATCAGTGCAACCAGAAGCGGTCCGCCAGCCAGACCCAGGGTGACCGGGTTTGCACCCGGCAGGCCAATGGGCAGCAGGCCCACGATGATGCCCAGCGTGAGTCCGGCGGAAAGCGAAAGCAGGTCGGTGGTATCGATTACGCTGGAGCGGTGCCCCACGGCGGTGGAAAATTTCTTGAGGTCGTCTGTCCGCCCGACGCAGGTAAACCGATCGTGGCGTTCGATAATGGTTTTGGCATTGGGAACAAACGTGAGGCCGAGGCGGTTGATCCGCGTGACGACGACGCCAAAGTTCCTCAGCGGGGCCATGTTGCCCATTTTTTGGCCGACAAATGCGGTTGAGGTGACGATGAGGTCCTGCCGTTCGTTTTCAATGTCCCGCAAAAGATTACGGTCGCTGCGTGTTCCGATAAAGTCGACGGCAATCGTCATTTCGGAGCGGCGACCGACGATCAGCAGGATTTGCCCTTCGTCAAAGCAGTCGTCGTATTTAAGCGGGACGAGACGGTCGTCCACGAAAACACGGGAGATCTGGCAGGCATTGAAGTTGGCGATGCCTGATTCGGATATTTTTTTTCCGTAGAGGTTGGGATTCGTGACTTCGACGAGCACATTCTCGACCCGGTTGTCGGTGTTGGTCATGGTTTTGGCGCTGATGGCATCGAGATCCAGTTTCAAGATGCGAGGGAGCACCTGTACAAACAGGACGACACCAATTACGCCGAAGGGATAAGCGATACCATACCCGATACTGACGGCTTCCGACCCGCCTTGCGCAATGAGGCCTTCCGTTGCGGCTGCGAGGGCCGGTGTGCTGGTCAGCGCACCGGCAAAAATGCCGGTGGCGAGCCCGGGCGGAAGCCCGAGCAGTTTGGCAAAAGTCCAAGTGACGAAGCCGCCGAGGGCGACAATCAGCACAGCAAGTTTGGCTAGGTTAGCTCCCTCGCGGGCGAAGGATGCAAAAAAGCGGTCCCCGGCTCCGATGCCGACGCAATAAACGAAGAGCACCAACCCGAGCGTACCGATCCCTGCCGGAATGGAATAGCCCAGATGCCCCGCCAGCAATGCCGTGAACAATACGCCGGAACTGCCGAGGTTGATGCCCTTCACTTTTACGTTTCCGAACAAAAGCCCGGTTGCAATCACTGCGAAGAGCGCGATGAGCGGTTGGTCGAGCAATAGATTATGAAGTGCTTCCATGGAGACGCCTTATGGGTGTGCCGAGTTCATTTGAAAAACATCGGCAGGATGGATTTTCCAGCGGTTGCTGGCGAGTTTTTTCTTCCAAACAAGGGGGCTCTTTGCGACCTTATATGCCTATGTGATTTGTGCCTTTTTTCGGCGGAGCCAAGAGGCGGGGTGCGTAGAAACGATTAAATTTAGGAGACGAATAGTATGAGTACCCGAAGAGAGGTGGCCACGGCCTTGCTGGGTCTTCCCGCGCTTGCCAGCGCGAGGGGCTCCGATGAACTGAACCCTTTCAGCGAAACCGCCGCGCGCATCATTAGCTATACACTTTATGCGGAAGCCCGGGGCGAACCCTTCAAAGGAAAAATGGCCGTTGCCGCCGTTATTCAGACCCGAGCCAGACGTTCGAATACTGCCCTGACGGACATCTGCCTCAAAGATAAGCAGTTCTCCTGCTGGAACAACCTCGAGTCCGTTCCCGAGTTCTACATCTCCGGCAAAGGCATTCTTCCCGCCGACATTAAAGCCCGGAGCGATTGCTATGGAATCGCTTGGGTGCTCATGTCGAGCACGCGGAAATGGAAGGTTCTAACGCATTTCTACAACCCCGTCCTCGTCACCCCCTCGTGGGCGAGTTCCTTGCGAGGCAAGCGCACCATTGGAAACCATGTTTTCGGGTATATCGACTAACCTGCTTCAACTTCCCGCCATGCCTGATGGCACGCAGCCGAATATAGCGATTATAGATCAAAACGCCCTGCATCTTCTTTTATATGGGGAAATGATGGCACACGGGGTGCTTTGCCCTTGACCGCTACACCTCATTTGTCTCAGGATGTCGCGATTTGATTTGAATCATTTTTTAAGAAGGAAGCTACAATATGTTAAACCGTGTAATGGGAATGTTTTCCAGCGATATCGGAATTGATTTGGGGACCGCGAACACCCTCGTGTATGCGCGTGACCGCGGTATTGTTATGCGCGAACCATCGGTCGTGGCGGTACAGGCCGGCACGAACCGGGTCTTGGCGGTGGGCGACGAAGCGAAGAGGATGCTCGGGCGCACACCAGGCAGTATTGTGGCCATCCGGCCTTTGAAAAGCGGGGTTATCGCAGATTTTGAGATTACCGAGGCGATGCTCCGCTACTTTATTCAGAAGGTTCACAACAGAAGACGAATGGTACGGCCTCGGGTGGTGATTGCAGTCCCGAGCGGTATCACGGAAGTGGAGAAACGCGCTGTTAAAGATTCCGCAATGCATGCGGGCGCGCGGGATGTATTTTTAATCGAAGAGCCGATGGCCGCCGCGATTGGCGTGGGTCTGCCTGTACAGGAACCCGCCGGAAACATGATCGTGGATATCGGGGGGGGCACGACGGAAGTCGCCGTGATCTCCCTGGCCGGCATAGTTTATAGCCGGAGTGTGCGCGTCGGTGGCGATGAGATGGATGAGGCGATAATTCAGCACATAAAGCGGGAATACAATTTGTTGATTGGTGAGAGAACCGCTGAGGAAATTAAGATTACGATGGGATCGGCCCTTTCAACCGGTGAAGAAAGCACCATGGAAGTGAAGGGTCGGGATTTGGTGGCAGGGTTGCCGCGGACGTTGACGATCAGCTCCGATGAGGTGCGTCAAGCGTTGCAGGGTCCGGTGAGCGACATTGTCGAAGCCGTGCGCGTAACGCTCGAACGGTGCTTGCCGGAGCTCTCCGCCGATCTGGTGGATCGCGGCATGGTCTTGGCCGGCGGCGGCGCATTGTTGCGCGGGCTCGACCAGCTGATTTCGGATAAAACCGGACTGCCGGTGCATATTGCGGAAGACCCGCTAAGTGCCGTGGCCGAGGGCACCGGAATCATCCTGCACGAAATCAATTTCCTTCGTAAAATGGCGGGGCCTAACGGTTAAGCCTCCTCCCGAAATGTGCTGTTGCTCCTCTCCTCCCTGATGGATCGGGACGGATGATTTTTAGGAACAGAAAACTAGTCTATACCGCTGCCGCAGGCTTACTGCTGGTGGTGGCGTTTGTTCTGCCTTCCTCGCTCTCGCTGAAGGGCAAGGGAGCCGTCCGGGGTGTCATGGCTCCGGCCGAACGCGGAACGTCCGGGCTTGGGCAACGCCTCTCCGAGGCCGTCTCGGCCATACGCGGCATAGGCGGCGCGGTCGAAGAAAACCGCGAACTCTCCCACGAACTCGTCCGGCTTCAGGCCGAACTCAATAAGCTGGGCGATGTCGAGATCGAAAACCTGCGTCTCAGGCGCGCCCTCGACTTTCACCAATCTCAGGCGCTTGCCATGATTCCATGCGATGTCATCAGCCGCAATATCAGCGGGTGGTGGAACGCGGTTCGCATCGGGAAAGGCCGCGCCGACGGGATTGAAGAAAACCATGCCGTCATCAGTCCCGACGGGCTGGTGGGCAAGACCATCGAGGTTTCGAAGCACACCAGCGAAGTGCTCTTGGTCTCCGATCCCTCGTTCCGCGTTTCCGCGAAAATCGAGCGCGCCAACTCCTTCGGCCTACTGCGCGGAGAGGGCGCCAACCTCAAGGGACAGCCGATGGCCCGTATTGATTTTATCGACAAGGATGCCGAGATCCGGATCGGCGACGACGTCGTCACCTCCGGGCTGTCGGGCGAGGGCGGCGTTTTCCCGAAAGGCGTTCAGATTGGTCGCGTGGTTAAGGTGCATCAAAACGATTCCGGGTTGTTTCAATATGCGGAAATCGCGCCGCGCGCCACCGTAAGCCTGCTCGACTATGTATTTATCGTTTCAACCTCCTCCCCGAAGGAGTCGCCATGAAGAAGCGGGTACTCATGTTTGGCGGCATCGTGGTGGGCGCGCTGGTTCAGCTGTTTTTACCGGCCTGGCCAATCTTCGGAGGAATCAAGCCGCCGGTTCTCGCGGCATTTGCCCTTTACTACGCCCTGCACCGTTCGCCACGAGGCATGTGGATTGCCGTGTTCTGGGCGGCCTTGCTGCACGATGGCCTCGACCTCGGGGGCTTCGGCCCGGCCTTGATTGCGTTTCCGATCATCGGAACGCTGGCGCATCGCGTTCGGCTTGAAATTTTTGTGGATGGCGCCGTGACGCAGATGATTTTCGGCGCACTCGGTGGAATGCTGGCCATGCTCATTGCCATCGTGATCTACACGGTGAGCGGGCAGCGGCCGTTCCATTTGGGGTTTGCCTTTTTACGGGTCGTGGGCTCCGGCGTGCTGGGCATGGCGACACTTCCGCTGGTCTCCTTGGCCATGAACAAATTGGAGTCCATCCTCCCGAAACGCAGGGGGTACGGTTGGCAATGAAGGTGCGCCGTCAAAAATCCGAAAGCCTGCTGGTCATCTGGGTCGTATCCGCCGTGATGCTGCTGGGCATGGGCGTGCTGGTTTCCGAACTGTGGAAGCTGCAGGGCCCGCGTCAGAGCGGATTCGAGGAAGTCTTTCTCAGCCAGAGCGTCCGCCGCGTCCGCCTGCCCGCCGTTCGCGGGAAGATCTACGATTCCAAAGGCGTTTGCCTCGCCGATAGCGTCCCGAACTATTGCATCGCGATTTATACCGAAGAACTGCGCGCCCCCCGCTCGAAGGTGGCCAATACACTGGAGCTGCTTCATGAAGTCTGGGTGCGCGTCGGGGTCGAGATTGAACCGGATGTATCCTACCGAGACATCAAGCGGCATCTTAAACTCACGCCCACCGAGCCGCTGGTGGCTTGGGAAAACCTGGATGATGCAACGCTGGCCAAATGGCGGCGGGCCTTCGAAGAATGGACCGCTCCCGCCAAGGGATCCCGTAAAAGGAAAAAAATCGCGGGGCTGGATTTGGGCTATCCGGTCGAAGGCCGTTCCATTGTGCTGCATACGGGTGAGCTCGTAGAACGAGGAACCACCACGGCGGCGAATACGCTGGAGCTTGTGTATGAAATTTCGGAGCGTATTGGCATTAAGAAGCAGATTGGGTTCCGGAATATTAAGGATCACATTTTTGCCCGCCGTCCGTTGCCGCTGTTGGCGTGGGAAAATATCAACGAGTGGACGATGTCGCGCTGGGCGGACACCTGCTCGGGGTTGGCGGGAACCGATATCTATTACCAAGCCGACCGCCACTATCCCGAGGGCGAAAACTTCGCGCACCTGATCGGCTTCACCCTTGAGGCCGATGCCATCAAGAAAGAGGAGCAGGAGGAAGAAAAACACATCCACTTCGACCTGCGCGGCATCGAAGGGGTGAAGGGATTGGAAGTTAAATACAACGATTTGCTTGAAGGGAAGCCGGGAAGCCAGTTGGTCCAAATCGATGTTTCGGGCTTCCACTACCGCGATCTTCAAAACAAGCCCTCGCAACCCGGTGGCGACCTCCAACTGACGATCGATGCCAATATCCAGCGGTTTGCCAAGGAAGCATTGATGATGCGGCAGAATGGCGAGGATTTCGGTGTCCCGGTGCGCGGTGCGGTGGTGGTGCTCGATCCCAACAACGGGGATGTGCTGGCCATGGTGAGCGCTCCGTCTTTTGATCCCAATGCCTACATGGACTCGAAGGTTTATCGGCAGAGCTTGCTCAAGGATACCTCCGCTCGAACCTATCACCGGGCGGTGTATGGGCAGTATCCGCCGGGCAGTACCTTCAAGCCGGTGGTCGCCCTCGGGGTGCTGAAAGAAAATCCAGACTATGGGAAGACGATTCACGAGTGCACCAATCCATACCACGTGGGCAAGCGGAAGATGCGTTGCTGGGTTCATCGCCGCGGCAGCAACCACGGTAAGATCAGCCTGCGCGAAGCGCTGATGCGCTCTTGCAATGTCTACATGTTCGAGATGGCGCAGGAGATGGGGTATGCCCCGATCCATGACATGGCGGAGCAGTTTGGCCTGGGGCAATATGCCGGACTCTTTCCGGATCTGGAAGAGTATCCTGCGCCGAAGGACTTGAAATATGGAAATCTACCGGCCACTTCAGTCAACGCGATTGACCTATGCAACATGGCGATCGGGCAGGGGGCCATCACGGTCAGTCCGTTGCAAATGGCCATGGTCGCCGCAACCATCGCTAATGGGGGAATACTCTACCGCCCGCGCCTCGTGCAAAAATGGAGAACCTCGCCGGAAAAGGAATACCTGGAGAACCCCACGTGGGCCATCCGGCGCCTTGATGTGCCCATCGAAGCATTTGAACTGGTTCGCGGAGGAATGTACGATGTGGTGATGCACCCCGATGGCACGGCAAAGAAGGCCCGTGTTCCGGGGATTGAAATTGCCGGGAAAACGGGGTCCGCCGAGTACCGTAAAAAGGTGAATGGCGAAGTCGAAACCCGCGTGCATACCTGGATGATTTCCTATGCGCCGTTCGATTTTCCGCGCTATGCCGTGGCGATGATTGTGGAGGATGGGGTGTCCGGCGGCAATACAGTCGGCCCGCGGTTGAGCGCACTGTATCAAAAGATTTTTGAGTACGATGGAACGTTGGCAAAGGAGGAGGGATGAACGGCTTCATCCTCAAACGCCTCGACTGGACGATGCTTGGAACCATCCTGATTCTGATCGGGTTGAGCGCGGTGTTTATCTACAGCGCGCAGTTTAAGTCGGATGAGGTTTTCGGCTCCAACTGGGCCAAGCAGCTGGTTTTCGCCGGGATGGGCCTGGGTGCCTACGCGGCGTTGGTTTGGTTCGACTATAAGCAGCTGGCCGCATTTGCGTGGTGGATCTATGGCGTGGCCATTGTTCTGCTCCTGTTGGTGTTTGTGTTCCCGAAGGTCAACGGATCGCACCGCTGGATTCCGTTTCCACTGTTCACGCTTCAGCCTTCGGAGCTCGCCAAGATTGCGGCGGTGGTTACGCTTTCGGCCTATCTTGCCGCACCGGGGCGGGATATGGAGGCTTGGAATACGTTCTTTATCTGTGTGGCGATTGTTGGGATTCCCTTCCTGTTAATAGCCGCCGAACCGGATCTGAGTACCTCGCTCACCCTTGCCCCGATCTCGCTGGCAATCATGCTTTATATGGGGGTTCAACGAAAGTTGCTGTTGATTGGCCTTGCGGTAGTGCTGCTGGTGGTGGTCGGGATTTGTTTTTGGATCGTGCATGAAAAACCGGCCGAAGGCGAAGAGGGCGGAGAGTGGGCGGTTTTGCCAAGCATGCCGTTCCTTGAGGACTACCAAAAGGGGCGCATCAAAGTGTTCCTCACGAAGGATCACGACTTGGCCGATGCGGGCTGGAATAAATTGCAATCGCAGATTGCGGTGGGCTCCGGCGGGTTGCATGGAAAAGGCTATTTAAAGGGGACGCAAAATATCCTGGGCTTTCTGCCCCGGACGGTTGCACCCACCGATTTTATCTTCTGCGTCATTGCGGAAGAGAAAGGATTTATGGGCGGGGCGCTGATCATCGCGCTCTACGCACTGTTGTTAGGAAGATGTATGCGGGTCTCGGTGAGATCCCGCGAAGAGTTTGGGCGGCTCATGGCGCTGGGAATCGGCGTTATGTTGTTCTGTCATGTGTTTATAAATATTGCGATGACGATCGGCATTCTGCCGATTACGGGACTGCCGTTGCCTCTGATGAGCTACGGCGGCTCGTTCATGGTAAGTACCATGATCGCACTGGGGCTGGTGCAAAGCGTGTACCAGCGTCGAAGAATTAGATAAGGAGAAAACGAATGCTTAAGAAACTGAAAAATATCGGCGGACGGAAGCGCGAGAGTAAAGAGATCTTGATCAACATCGAGTCGCTCGAAACGCGTGTAGCCGTGCTGGAAGATGGGCGCTTGGATAATTTCCACATCGAGCGCCAGGAAGACAACCGCATCGTCGGGAGTATCTTCAAAGGGAAGATACAGAATCTCGAAGACGGGCTGCAGGCCGCATTTGTGGATGTTGGCCTCAAGAAGAATGCCTTCATCCACTACTGGGATATGATCCCCGAAGATGCCGCCCGTCTGGAGCGCGAAGAAGGCGTTCGCGCCAAAAGTTCCACCCGCCGCCGCAAGAAATACAAGCCCGGCGAAATGCAGAAAATCTTTCCGGTGGGAGCCGAGATCATCGTGCAGGTCACCAAGGATGCCATTGGAACCAAAGGCCCGCGTGTGACCGCGAACCTGAGTATCCCCGGTCGCTTCCTGGTCATGATGCCCGGCACGCATCTCAAAGGGATTTCACGTAAAATCGAGGATGTGAAAGAACGCAACCGCCTCAAGAAGGTATTATCGCGCCTGCCTATTCCGGAAAACATCGGACTGATTGTCCGTACGGCTGGCTCCGGCACGAAAAAAACCAGTTTCGTGCGCGACGCCCGGACCCTGTTTGAAATCTGGAACGATATCGAGTACGGCATGAAAAACACACCCGCCCCCTGCACCCTCTACAGCGAGCCCAACCTCGCCGAGCGCGTGGTGCGCGACTACCTCACCGAAGACATCGACCGCATCTACATCGACAGCCGCGAAATGT
>JAOZKS010000233.1:3395-4668 GCA_029935255.1 Pontiella sp. | reverse complement strand
GGTCTGGGCAAACAAAAATCCGCCGGGGCAAGGCTCCGGCGGATTTTTGGGTTAGAGGTGCATTTCTTTTAGTCGGTTAGCTCACTAATCGGCTGAGCGGCCAAGGCGGCTATTTCCGTCGCACTTAAGACGCGATTATAGATGCGCATATCGGCAATGGTTCCCCGATATGAATATGCACCGGATGTGTCTGTTGCGCCAAGGACGAGGGAAACGATACCTCCGAGCGTATAGGTATTTCCGGAGCTTTCTTCCGCGACATTGACCCCGTTGAGATAGATGATCATCGCGCCACTGACCGCATCCTTGGTGAAGGACCAATGGCTCCAGACCCCTTCAAACTCGGCTTCACTACTCAAGTAAACGAGACGGTTTGCGACGAGAGGGGCATCCCAATAGACTTTGCCGGTAGCCCAGGGAAGATGCACGTTAAGCACTCTATCACCGCCGCTATCATTAGCCCGAATGATTGTGGTTGAAGCAGGCAGGCTTGACGATCCCCAAGCCCATATGCTGACGGTGACTTCATCGCTCAATTGCGAGGCCAGATTCGATACGGAGTTGGCGGCATCTACCCATCCATTGGTCAGGATATAGAGTCTGCCCGCAGCCATGTAGGCATCGCCGCCCAATGTACCGAGGGTGTCGTCCACAGTATTCGCGGTATCGGCAGCACCGTCTTCATTGAACTCCCACCAGGCAATCAGCGAGGGATCAAGGACAAAGCCGGAGATGCGAATGTCGTCGATGTAGACATAGTCCCCAGTTCCAGTTGCATCGCATTGGAATTTCACGAGCATGTTGTCGGTAAGGGCCATGCTGGAATCAGTCACGACCACGGTCTCGCCGATCACCCAATCATTGGTTGTGCCGTAGGCAAAGTCGACTCCAACAACGTAGGTCGCAACGTTGGTCCATGTGGCTCCACCATCGTTGCTGACGAGTACCCAGAAGTCTTCAGAGCCTTCAAAGCTCCTGCAAAGGTAGCTGAATTCGATCTTCATGCTGTCGTAGCCAGACAGGTCGAGGGGATTCTGTAGCCATATCGCAGAGTTATCACCCGTGTTGTCTCTCAGTAGAACGCTCTGTGTTCCCTGAGCATAGGACGATGAGAGAATCGCATTGGTGGGGGAGCTATTGGCAGTGGTCCAGTTTCCGAACCCCGACTCGAAGTCGGAGGCACCGAGCTCGGTTTCACCCAGTTCCAAGAAGTTCGCGGTAACAGAGACTGCGGCAGTTACGCCGGTGTCCGTACGCGGATTAACCGTGCTTC
>JAOZKS010000233.1:0-3295 GCA_029935255.1 Pontiella sp. | reverse complement strand
CATCGCTCCAGTCCACGAAGTGGTAATTCGTATCCGGCACTGCGGTTACGGCGGTGCCCGATGTGCCATAGTCCACGGTCTGCGAGGTTGCACCACTAAGCGAGCCATTCGCTCCTGCCGTATAGGTGAGCGAGAACGTATCGATCGCGAAGTTCGCGGTGACAGAGATGTCGGCAGTTACGCCGGTGTCCGTACGCGGATTAACCGTGCTTCCATCGCTCCAGTCCACGAAGTGGTAATTCGTATCCGGCACTGCGGTTACGGCGGTTCCGGAAGTCTCGTCGACAACTTCCTGCGGGCTGGTACCATTGACCGAACCATTCGCACCGGCCGTGTAGGTCAGTGTGTGGATGGGAAGCACTTCCACTTGGAAGGTCTCTTCATCGCACCAAAAATTAAAATGATCATCCGCTCGAATCGTGATTGTGGCCGTACCTGCGGCACCCGCCACCAACGATAGCGACAGCTCATCACCCGATATCGTGGTATCCAACAGCCCGGAATTGCTATTGCCGCTCACGCTGTAAACGATCGGGGAAGGCACATCCACATAAGTGCTACTAGCTTCATCCCACACCCTTTTCAAGGTTCCGAACGACTGGAACACATCCGCAAGAGGGATCGTATGTACGCCCGAATTGCCGGGATAAACCTGTGCCCCGATCGGGGTTTCCGCCGGAACATCCAAATGGACTTCATGGCCGAAATCATGAATGATCACTTCACCCACCGCCAGATCGTCTGGATACTCGGGCTTCGGCTTGTTCTTGATTTCCATGTCGAAAGCCCCGCCATGCCAGTAGGCCGTCCCACCGCCATTAATCCACAGCGGCTTATTGGTAATTCCACCTTCCGTCATCACGTATTCAATAAAAGGGGCCATGTCGATATCGAGCGAAAAATGTTCATACGTTACCGTATCGATATAAAACCGATTGACATTTTGGGCATAAAGACAGTTCAATCCATCGATCTCAACCTCGAATACCTCGGGAGAATTCACATCCGGCCAACTATCCTTGTCCGGTGCCGTAAAGAATAGCCCCAGATCCATCGTCTTGCGGGAAGTCCCATTGGTAAACACGGTTTCGGTGGGATGAGAATACCAGTAGGTATTAATCAAAATACCTCGTTCAAAGCTCAGCATCTGAGCCTCCACTTCAAAATGGAAATTCCACTCCAGGATATCGTCCGCATTAAAGGCCTTTAAGCCGTTTTCTGCATTGCTTCTAAGCGCAACTCCGGCATACATCCAATTGTTCGCACTATCCAGCAAGCCCGGTTCCAGCTTCCACGCCCATCCCACCGGAAGGCCCTTCGAACCATCGGGCTGAATCTTCGCAAAAAGCATTTTATGATTAATGAGTGAGGGATCGAATTGCAGCAGAGGCATCTGATCACTAGTGTTTGCAGCAATCATCTTATAACTCCCAAACGGGGTGTTATATTGATCGCTTAACGGGATCGCCTGCTTGCGATACGCCGTGTTCATGCCCGGGTCATCACCCAGAAACCAAGTCCCGTCATTCAGATTGTGTCGGTACAACAAATTGACCCGTGCCATGGCCGCCTTGCCGTACTGGTCGACCATCGCATATTCAAACCGATCTTTTCCGAAATAATCAGAATCCGGCGTATATTCAATCTGGTTTCCGACAATCTCAACCGAACCGCGCTGAGGCCAGGAGACAATACTAGTCACCGTGAAATCATTACTATTTACAATATGGCGAGATGCCCGATCATTATTCACAACATCCAAAGAGATGGCATTCGTATCCCCCATCAATTGTTCATACGGATCATTCAATGCATCTGGTTGGGAGATCTCTCCCGCCGTGTATGTCCCCGAGTCATAGGCGAGCAACTGGAGATCACCAAATGCAACCGATTGCGAAGAACTTCCATAGTAAAACACAACGTTAACCGTGTATTCGTCCGCATCCGCCGGCAATTCCACCGTAGAAACATACTGCGTCCACTCGGGAGAGGTGACAATCCCGGTTTTGGTTTCAAACGAATAGTTAGTCGTGGGCGATGTCACCGACCAACTTATCCCAATCGTCGCAGCCTCTGGATCTGGAGTGACCCGATCCGACCGATAGAAAAAATTCAACATCAATAGATCATCCGGATCGACCGTCTCCGTGCTAGTCAATGCCAACCTGGAATCGTTCGGCGATGGAGTACTATCCAACACCGTGGTCACTTGATAGGCATTGGTGAACGGCATGCCTGTCACTGTGATTGGCGTGTTGGTGTTGACCAAGCTCTGAGAGCCCGAGAGGGCTATAAGATCCAGCCAATTGTTCGTTCCAAATAAGTTAGAACCCCCGTCCACCGCCTTGAACCAAGGATTCAATACGTCGTACAAGCCATCGGTATCCGTGATGGTATCCATGCTCGAGCAGAGCATGAAATCATTCTCGGTATGACCCTCTAATGAATCGGCGGCACCATCATCCATCACCGTATGCCCCTCATAGGAAAAATGGATCCCCGCAATCCCGTTCAGCAGATCGTCCACCGTCACGTTGCTATCCAGCCACAGCGCAGACAGGATGTCTAAATCGGCATCGCGATCATCATATACCGTGGGTCCCGCAATAAGTAGATCATTACCACCCCGCGCATTCATCGTATCTGCACCGCTTCCGCCGATCAAAATATCCGGATAGCTTCCGCCATTCAAATAGTCATCGCCGGAACCGCCTACAATCAGATCCATGCCCGACGAGCCAGACAGCGAATCGTCGCCGGAACCCCCAATGATAATGTCATTGCCGTAACTACCGTTAGCAACAACAGGCAAATCGGTTTTGTTGGCAAACCTGTCCGCTCCGGAGCTGCCTTGGTAGATAATGCTCGTGGTTGTGGCCGCAGACTGGGTCTGAACAACAACGCCATCTTTCAGCACTTGAACCTGAGTTAAATCCGAACTGTACTCTATGGTGATGTTTTCAGCACTCAACGAGGTGTACGAAAGGGCATCGGCCCGAGCCGTACCCTGAATGGCCAAAAGCAATAATACCCCTGCTAATAATCTAGATCCTATTGACTTGCGTTTTCGACTGATTCCTAACCTTTCCATGTCGTACCCTTTTTTTGATTTTCAACCCTCATTGAGATCTACTTACTGTTTTATTGAACTATCAATTGACTCTTTTGGATTCTCCAACTTCACTATTTTCTTTAGCGTCTTTAACCTCCTTAGTCTCTTTGGCCCACAATCTTGCATCAATTATGGGGACGCAAACAAATCCGTTCAGTTAGACAGCCCCCCACGGTCTTTCTA
>JAOZKS010000613.1 GCA_029935255.1 Pontiella sp. | reverse complement strand
GAGCAAATCAACACGACGATGATCTATCTGCACCTCACTCACCGCAGTGAGCAGGACAGCCGAGCGCTTGTCGAAAAGCTCTCCGAAGAGTTGCCCCGTTAGAGTAAAGAAGGCCTCTAACATGACAGCCACCGTCATTGATGCCCTGCGCCGTTTCCTACCTCCCTACCTGCGGACTCGACCTCCGTTAGATGAGGCGAAGCGGCGTGCAATCTGGGCGATCACCCATTGCCGTACGCCGGAAATGGGAGGGCATTTTATGTCCTGCGAAAAGGGATGCACGCGGGAGTTTCGCTACCATTCCTGCAACCACCGCTCCTGTCCGCAGTGTGGTAAACAAGATACCGCCGCATGGGTAGAACGCGCTATGCACAAGCGCGTGGGCGCACCCTATTTTATGGTGACGTTCACCCTGCCGAGCGAACTGCGAACATTGTTCTTCAGTGCAGCGGCCAAGGAGATCTATCAGCTCTTCTTTGCCGCTGCATCCTCAGCGCTTTCCTCCGCACTTGCCAATCCTCGTTGGCTCGGGGCACAAAGCAGCGGGTTCACCATGGTGCTGCACACATGGAACCAACGACTCCTCTTCCATCCTCACCTGCATACCATCGTCCCCGGCGCTGGCATTGGCAGCAATGGAGAGGTCGTCACCGTCAAAAATGGCAACTACCTCGTCAATCAAGAGGTCCTACGCACACTTTTTCGTGCCCGTTTCCGCGACCTCTTTGCCGAACTCAGCCAAGAGCACCAACTCCCCGCCATTGACCCCTCGGTCTGGAAGAAGGACTGGGGAGTGCATCTCAAACCCTTCGGCGACGGAGCTAACATCATCAAATATCTCGGGCGATACGTCTGCCGCACCGCCATCGGAGACTCGCGTATTCTATCTGTCTCCGATACCCATGTATCTTTCAGCTGGAAGGACCGGGCCCACGGAAATGCCCAGCGCACCGAGACCATCCTCGGCACAGAGTTTGTTAAACGATACCTTCGTCACGTTCTTCCCCGAGGTCTGCGAGCCATCCGCTACTACGGATTTTGCCATCCGGCGGCGAAGAAAAAACGAGAGCGCGTCGCCTTCCATACGGGATGCCCGTTGCTCGTCGGGGCACTAGAACTTCCACTAAAACCCACACAGCCAGTCCAGACTTGCAAGTGCTGTGGTGGAGAGCTGAAGACTCGATTCAAAATGCTTCCCGCTTGGCATCCCAGCCGTGCCCCGCCTCTACTTCCACCCCGAGCTCAAAAACGATCATGTGCCTAAATTCCGCATCCTCAAACCCACTAACAATTTGT
>JAOZKS010000232.1 GCA_029935255.1 Pontiella sp. | reverse complement strand
GACGGTGAATACCAGAAGATCCTCCATACCTGCCAGGCCGGCAATATGATGCCCAAAGAAAAAGAGGAGCAGGCAGCTGATTCCGGCTATACCAAATATTCCAAAACCCGGGGTTTTAATTTCCAGCCAGATTCCACCGAGGCCAATCATCATGAGGATGGGTGCAATGCCGGCAATCAGTCTGGCCAACCGTTCGGCGGAAGTGATTTCCAGAATTCGTTTTTCAGCATTGGACAGGCCGATGGTTTTGAGTAGAGCATCGATATCCTTGACCGTTCCTTCGGATAGCAGGGGGTGTTGATCTTCACCGACCAACTGCGCCGCTTCTTCATTCGTTAATGTAAGGAGTCGGCCCTCTTCGCTAATCACCGTGCCATTCACACTAAATTCCATATCGGCGCGCACCATCGCTTCTGCCAGTTGCTTGTTGTGTCCTCCTTGTTCGGCGGCAGACCTGACTAAGGCCGCAACGGCGGAGGTCATCTTTTCCTGCACCTCGGCCGGCATTTCCTTCACGCCGCCGGTGGGCCCCATCATCATTGGGGTGGCTGCGCCAATTACACTACCTGGAGCCATGTAGATGTGTTTGGTGGCCAGAGCGATAATGGCGCCGGCAGAGAAGGCATCGTTCTCCACAAAAGTATAGGTCGGGATGTCGGTGCGGGTAATGGCATTCACAATCCCTTCTGCCGCATTGACGGCCCCGCCCGGCGTGTCCATTTCAAAGATGATGGCTTGCGCATGGTTGCGAACCGCTTCGTCGACACCCCGGCGAACAACGTAGAGCAGGGCCGGTTCGATCATTTTCTTGATCGGGATAATATAGACCAGCGGAATTTCGCTGGACTCCTGCGCGCGAACCGAACAAGCGGTGAACAATGCGAGTATGCTGAATAGAAATTTCCGACTCATGTTTCTCTCCTGTAAATGCAGATGTATTTTTTTACAGTCTCGTTAAAAAAGAAAGCGAATTCTTTCAATGGTTGGGAGTTCAAGGTATGTATGAGCGCATGAATTTGATGGGCAAACGGGCATTGGTGACGGGTGGGGCGGTTCGAATTGGAAAAGCGATCACAAGGGCTTTGCAGGAAGCCGGGGTGGAGGTCGTTGTTCACTATCGCAACTCCTCCGCCGAAGCGGAAAGCTTGTCGCCCTTCACCATTCGGGCCGACCTTCAATCAGCGGAAGATTGCTCCCGATTGGTTGAGCGTGCGGGGTCTCTGGATATTTTGATCAATAATGCGTCGGTTTTCACCAAAGAGTCCCTGGCGACTTCCACGCCTGACCGAGTGCTGCATGAGTTCCAGGTCAACTTATTCGGACCGATGGAACTGCTACGTACCTTTGCTGCGCAGGCGGAGCAGGGGGCGGTTATCAATTTACTCGATCGCCGCATCCGCTGTAACGATACATCGTGTATTCCATACTCGATCACGAAGAAGAGCCTCGAGGATCTCACGAAACTGGCTGCGCTGGAATATGCCCCGAATATTACGGTCAATGCGGTGGCTCCGGGCCCCGTACTTCCCCCGCCCGGAAGTCAGGCCGGAAGTGCCCGCGAACTAGCTGGAAATATTCCACTCGACCAACTTCCGACTCCTGTAAATATTGCTGAGGCCGCCCTTTTCCTGCTGAAGGCAAATTCCATTACAGGGCAGGTTGTTTACGTTGACGGCGGACAGCATCTTTTAGGAAATGGAGTATAATGCATACGCGGCATCTTACCGCGTTGCGGATGAAGGAATATCATGGATAAAATTTTTATTCGGGAACTCGCATTACGTTGCGTCATCGGTATCTATCCCGAAGAGCGGCGCGAAAAACAAGATATTGTCATTAATGTAGAGATGCATGCCGATTTGCGACAGGCAGGACGTTCGGATGAGCTATGTGATACGGTTGATTACAAAAGCATCAAAAAATCAATTCTGGCACTTGTTGAAAAAAGCAGCTACCTGCTGATCGAGTCACTGGCGGAAAACATTGCCGACATCGCCCTTGGCAACAGCAAGGTCGAACGGGTTATTGTGACCATCGACAAACCCGGTGCATTGCGTTTTGCCAAAAGCTCAGCCGTTGAGATTACGCGTAATAAGTAAAGGCGGAACTACGACCCTTTTCCTTACTCCACGGAGCCTTCAAATTCACCCATGGCACGAAATTTGTCGTAGCGCTCGTTCAGGATTTCTTCATCTGTTTTCGCGGATAACTCTTCAAGATTCTTCAAGAGCGCGGCTTTTAGATAGTCGGCGGCAGTCGGGTGGTCGGTGTGCGCCCCCCCTTTGGGTTCTGGAATTATTTCATCGGCGAGGTTGAGTTTCAGGAGATCTTTTCCGGTGATTTTAAGGGCCTCTGCGGCTTTGTCGGAATAGGCGCGATCTTTCCAAAGAATGGCTGCACAGCCTTCCGGCGAGATAACGGAGTAGTACGCGTGTTCCTGAATGAGTATACGGTTCCCGATTCCAATTCCAAGTGCGCCGCCGCTACCACCTTCCCCAATGATTGCACAGATAATGGGAACTTTAATCTTAAAAATTTCGCGCAGATTAACCGCAATGGCTTCAGCAATATGGCGCTCCTCGGATTCAAGACCGGCGTAAGCTCCTTTGGTGTCGATGAGCGTGATGATCGGCACTCCAAACTTGTCGGCCAGTTTCATCAGACGGAGTGCTTTTCGATAGCCCTCGGGCATCGCGCAACCGAAGTTATGCTCTACATTGCTTTTGGTATCCCGCCCTTTTTGGGAGCCCATAATCATGATTTTTTTTCCATCAATCCTTGCGAAGCCACCGATAATCGCTCGGTCATCTCGATGGATGCGGTCGCCGTGGATTTCGACAAAGTCGGTGGTTATGGTCGTGATGTAGTCCATCGTGTATGGGCGATCGGGATGGCGAGCCACCTGAACCTTCTGCCATGCTGAAAGGTTGGCGTAGATCTCATTTCGGGTGGCTTCGATTTTTTCCTTCATACGATTGATTTCATGGGAAACATCAATATCCTGTTCATTGCTGAACTCCTCGAGTTCTTTCAGTTTTATTTCCAACTCTGCAACGGGGGCTTCAAAGGGAAGGGTGATCTGTGCGCTCATGCCATGCTCCTGTTTCCGTAAAATTATTCGGTGATTATAACGGTTGTTTTTCGGGGAACCAGATCAAAGAGTTCTTCAACATCTTCATTCAGCATGCGGATACAACCTGCGCTGGACTGTTGGCCAATGCTATCTCGTTCCCATGTACCGTGGATGCCGAATCCGGTTAGCTCCGGATGGTCAGTCGATTTGATGGCCATCCATCGAGAACCGAGTACGTTCTCCGGGTCGCCGTATTCGATCTGTTTATTATCGGCCGGGCGCGTCCAAGGGGGCTCGATGATTTTGTCAATAATGGAAAACTGAACTGCGGGTGTTTTTCCGAACTTTCCCGTTCCGACCCTGTAGCGCTTGAACAGCTTTCCTCCTCGCATCAGGTCGAGTTCGTTGTGTTTCTTTGAAACACGAATGGTAAAATCACTATTGAAAACCAGCATACGATCACCCAGCCGGATGGTATCGGATTCCATCCCGTTCATGGTTTTCAGCAAAACCACGGTGGTCTTGTATTTTTTAGCAATCTTTTGCAGGTAGTCCCCGGATTGGATTACGTAATATTCCTTGCCGGGCATCATAATCGATGACTTCAGCAGTTGAATATTCACATTGCCCAGAAGTTTCACGGCTTCCGGATCTGGATCGGAGGCGACGAGACGGCTCAGGGAGGATTGTGCATCGGTAAGTTGCCCGGCATCAATGGCCGAGCGAGCATCGGAAATAATGGACTTTGTTTCCGGGGAATGGCTTGGCCGTTTCGGGCTCGCCGGAGCCATCGGCAGCGGCATCGCATCGGAGGTTTCCTGCGAACGAACCGGTTCGGTAGATTCCGAGTCTGTTTTATCCGCTTTAAAATAGAGATATGCACCCACGGCAGCGAGCTGCACGAGTACAATGGTAATGAAAATCAACCGACCTCGACCCCGTTTGTGATTTTGGTAGCTTCCTGCATAAATTGGTTTTGCCATAGTTGTTCAGCCTTCGGTTTAAACACGGTCGATAGTTATGACGGATCAGTGATTTCGGTGCAATAATAATACGGTTTCAGATGAGAAAAGAGGGCGGTATTTGAATAAATTCCCACCCGATGAAGTCCGGGATCACTGTTGGAAGTGACGGTTATGAAAATAAAAATCTAGGTTTCATGTCCGGTTTTGGTTCTGATTGAGCAAAAAAGTTGGTTTTTAAATTCTACAATCCGATCATTATGATACGTTTCGTTGCCTATTGATTGCGGTTTAAAACCGTATGGCTTAAATTAAGTTTCTGATTTGGGAGAATATGAAACGCGTTGGGATATTATTAACACTTGTTGCATTGGCCTTATTACCGCTGAGAGGGTTTGCGCAAGGTTCCAATGTATCCTCAAGGGTGGTAGCAGAGCTTTCCTCGGACGAGAAGGAAAAGGTGACTGCGGTCTACGGAATATCAGCCGATGATTATCTGCCTGCCGTTGAGTCCTTAAAGAAGCAACTTCGTCCCCGAGTTCGCAGGCATGCATCCCGCCCCGCCTTTGACCTTCCTGATGCCTTCTATTTTATTGGCGGCCCGATTTTCTTTCTACTGTTCCTGCGTGTACTTGTGATTT
>JAOZKS010000231.1 GCA_029935255.1 Pontiella sp. | reverse complement strand
GCATCCACACCGCCCGGGCGCTGGAAAACTTCCCGATCCCCGGACGCTCCGTTCCTTCATCGCTCATCTCCGCGCTGGCGCAAGTCAAGAAAGCCTGTGCCCTCGCGAATCAGGAGCTGGGCTTTCTCGACGAGGCGAAAGCCGCCGCCATCGTAGACGAAGCTTCCAGCCTCGTTCTGGAAGAACACTGTGCGTTGCCTGCTCTTCAGGGGGGCGCGGGAACCTCGACCAACATGTTTGTAAACGAGCTGATTGCGAACAAGGCGGACTCCGACATCCATCCCATCGAAGATGTCAACCTCCACCAGTCCACCAACGATGTCTATCCAACCGCCGTGAAGATTGCCGCCATCTATGGCTTTCGGGAGCTGGCTGAAAAAATCGAAGGTTTGCAGGGGGCTTTCCAACGGCTCGAAAAAAAGTTTGCACACCTTCCAACCCTTGGGAAAACCGAGTTGGCCGATGCCGTGCCCCTGACCCTCGGCTCGGAATTTGGCGCCTTCGCCGAAGCCTTTTCCCGCGACCGCTGGCGTACCTTTAAGTGCGAAGAGCGGTTGCGTGTGGTCAACCTTGGCGGCACCGCCGTCGGCACGGGGCTCACCGCGCCGCGCAGTTATATCTTCCTCGTCACCGACAAACTTCGAGAGGTGACCGGCCTTGGACTGAGCCGCGCTGAAAACCTGATCGACCAAACGGCCAACGCCGATGCGTTTGTTGAAGTTTCCGGCATCCTGAAGGCGGCGTCCGCCAATCTGCTTAAAATCTGCGGCGACCTGCGGTTGCTGCACATGAACGGCAAGATCAAACTGCCCGCCGTACAGGCCGGTTCGTCAATCATGCCGGGCAAGGTGAACCCGGTGATTCTTGAAAGCGTAATGCAGATCGGAATAAAAGTTCAGGCCAACGACTTTATCGTAACCGAGTGTGCATCGCGCGGCAGTTTGCAGATCAATGAATTCATGCCGTTGCTCGCCTCGGCATTGCTGGAATCGATCGAGTTGCTTGGGGCCGCCGCCGGAATGCTCGCCCAACACGCCGAAGGCATCGAGGCCGATGAAGCCGAATGCGAACGACAGTTCAATGCCTCGCTGGAAATCGTCACGGCCTTTCTTCCATCCATCGGGTATGAGCGGGCGACCGAACTCGTCGAGGCATTCAAGCAAAACAAGTCCGCCGATTTTAAAACGTATCTGGAAAACGAATTGGGAAAAGCGTTGGTAGAGAAAACCCTCTCTCCGCAAAACCTGATGGCATTGGGGCATCGTTAATGCAAAAGACTCCGAAAAGTTTAAGACTGCATGTTGCATTGTTTGGAAGGACGAACGTGGGCAAGTCGAGTTTCCTGAACCTCATTGCGGGGCAGGAGGTTTCCATTGTTTCGGAGCAGGCGGGAACCACCACCGATGTCGTGGAAAAACCGATGGAGCTGCTGCCGATCGGGCCGGTCGTTTTTCTCGATACCGCCGGGCTGGACGACACCACCGCGCTGGGTGAAAAACGTATTGGTAAAACCGAAAAGGTATTCGACCGCGCCGACGTGATTGTTCTGCTGCACGAAGGAAACCAAACCACCGAGTTTGAAAAGCGGGTGGAAGAAAAAGCGAAGGCAAAGAGCATTCCCCTCATCAAGGTGGCCAACAAGGCGGATCTGTTTTCTGTTGGGGCGACATCGATGTCGCCCATACGGTGCAACTCCACCGACCTTGCCTCGCGCGAAAACGTGCTGGCCGCTCTCAAGGCCGAACTGCTGCGGGTTTGCCCGGATGAATTCATCACCCCGCCGCCGTTGATGGGCGATCTGGTGAAGCCGGGCGGATTGGCTATGCTGATTGTCCCGATCGACCTGCAAGCACCAAAAGGGCGGTTGATCCTGCCGCAGGTTTCAACGATTCGCGATGCATTGGATAACGATGCGGCGACGCTGGTTTGCAAGGAACGCGAGTATGCCCACATGCTTAATATTCTGCGCCAAAAGCCGGACGTTGCCATTTGCGATTCCCAGATGGTGCTGAAGATGGTGGCCGACACACCGCCGGATATTCCCTGCACAACGTTTTCGATTTTGTTCGCCCGGCTGAAGGGCGACCTTCGGAAGTTTGCCATGGGCGCGGCGGCGATCGATCAACTGGAACCGGGCGACAAGGTGCTGATTGCCGAGTCGTGCAGCCATCATGCGCTGGAGGATGATATTGGCCGGGTGAAGATTCCTCGCTGGCTCCGGCAGTATGTCGGTGTGGATGTGCAGATCGATGTTTATTCCGGGCGCGACTTTCCGGATAACCTGTCCGAATACAAGCTGGCGGTGCAGTGCGGCGGGTGCATGCAGAACCGGCGCGAGGTGCTTTCGAGAATTGAAAAATGCGAATCGGCCGGCGTGCCGATCACGAATTATGGAATGTGTATTGCCCAAACGCAGGGGGTGTTGAAGCGCGTGCTTTCACCGTTTCCCGCCGCGTTGGATGCATATGAAAAGGAACGAAAATGAAACGTGGATTACCCAAAGTGGAAACGAAAGGCCTCAAGAGCTTTATTCCAGATCATGAAATCTTTCAGTGGCTGGAGGAAACCAAGAATCCGACGGCGGAGCGGGTGCGGGAAATCATCCGGAGGTCGCTGGATAAGAATCGGTTGCATCCCGAGGAAATGGCGACACTGATCAATGCCGATTCGCCGGAGATGGTCGAAGAAATCTTTGAAGGCGCACGGGAGCTGAAGAAGCGAATTTACGGAAACCGTATCGTGTTGTTTGCCCCGCTTTATGTCGGCAATGAATGTGTGAACAAGTGCGCGTATTGCGGGTTTCGCGTGGATAACACCGAAGTGCATCGCAAGACCCTGCTCACCGAGGAGCTCGTTGCCGAGGTGGAGGCCCTGGAGGATCTGGGGCATAAGCGGTTGATCATGGTCTATGGTGAACATCCAAAATACGACGCGCAGTACATCCACGATACTGTATTGGAAGTGTATAAGGTTAAGAAAGGCCCCGGCGAAATTCGCCGGGTGAACGTCAATGCTGCGCCGTTGAATGTTGAAGGCTTCAAGCTGGTGAAGGAGGCCGGAATCGGTACATTCCAGATTTTCCAGGAAAGTTACCACCGGGAAACCTACGAGCGGGTTCATGCCGCAGGGCCCAAGTCGCACTATCTCTGGCGCCTGCACGGCCTCGATCGGGCGATGGATGCGGGGATTGATGACGTGGGTATCGGAGCCCTCATGGGGCTTTATGATTGGCGGTTCGAGACGATGGGGTTGCTCTACCACACGATCCATCTTGAAGAAAAATTCAATGTGGGTCCGCATACGATTTCATTCCCCCGATTGGAACCGGCGGTTGGAACGGATATCGATAAGATTACCGAGAAGCATGCGGTGTCGGACTATGATTTCAAACGCCTCGTGGCCATTCTGCGTCTGGCGGTTCCTTACACGGGCTTGATCCTGACCTGCCGCGAGACGACCGAGCTGCGCAATGAAATGCTGGCGTTTGGGGTCAGTCAGATCGACGGCGGTTCGAGCATCGGGGTGGGGTCGTATTCCGAGGAAGATCCCGAGGCGTTCAAGAAAAGCCAGTTCCTGCTGGGCGACAACCGCAGCCTCGACGAAGTGATCCGCGAGCTATGCGATGCCGGATTCCTTCCGTCGTTCTGCACCGGTTGCTATCGGAAGGGGCGAACCGGCGAGCACTTCATGGAGTTTGCCATTCCCGGTTTCGTGAAGCGGTTCTGTACACCGAATGCCGTACTGACCTTTCTTGAATATTTAAACGACTATGCTTCCGGCGAGACGTTGAAATCCGGGCTCACTCAAATTGCGCGGGAAATGGAAAATATGCCGGAGGGTCAGGCGAAGGAAGAACTCAAAGAGCGTATGGAACAGGTTCGCGCCGGTGTGCGGGATCTGTACTTTTAGAATTTCGAACAAGGAATATGGAATGTTGAAGGTGAAAACCATTTTAGAACAGGCGAGGGCCGGGGAACAACTGGCCAAAGAGGAGTTGGTGGTGCTGTTGTCGATTACCGATGCGGATGAGCTGCAGGCGTTGTATGACTATGCCTATTTCATCAAAGAGCAGTATGTCGGCAAAGTGGCCTACTTCCGCGGCATCATCGAGTGCAGCAATATTTGCATGAAGGATTGCTACTACTGCGGCATCCGCAAGAGCAATAAAAACGTCGAGCGCTTTTTGATGGATGAGGAGGAGATTTTCAAAGAAGCGGTGTGGGCGTATGAGGCGGAATACGGGTCGTGCGTAATTCAGTCCGGCGAGCGGCAGGACGAGGAATATATTGCCATGATCGAGCGGGTGGTCGGGCGTATTAAAGATGCGACGAAGGGCGAGCTGGGCATCACGCTGTCGCTGGGCGAGCAAACCGAAGAAACGTATCTGCGCTGGAAGAAGGCGGGTGCAAGCCGATACCTGCTGCGCATTGAAACCACCAACCCGGAACTCTATGCCAAAATCCATCCGGCGGATCACCATCTGGAAGAACGCAAGGAATGCCTCGCCGCGTTGCGACGCACGGATTATCAGGTGGGTACCGGGGTTATGATGGGGTTGCCGGGGCAGACGATGGAGGATCTGGCGAACGATATTCTTTTTCTAAAACAGGTCGATATCGATATGGTCGGCATGGGGCCGTATATCCCGCATTCCGACACGCCGATGGGCAAGGAAGT
>JAOZKS010000612.1 GCA_029935255.1 Pontiella sp. | reverse complement strand
TGAAACCGCACATGCGGATGGCGGTTCCGGAGTGCGGGTGGAAGATGGCACTTTAACGATTACTTCCGGAACTTTTTCCGGTGCAGCGGCGGGAACAGCACGAGGTGACAATACTTCGGCTCTAGCAGGGCGCGGAATCTTTGCCGTCAACAGCACTGTTACCATAAATGGCAGCACCACCAACACCATCATCAATGATGGAATCTATTTTGAAAATACCGCCACGGAAAGCCTTAGCATCAATGGAGGCCAAATCAACGGTGATATTGATATCAAAGGAGCTGGAGGAACCACGACGCTCTCCATTTCAACCAACGCAACGTACACCGGAGACTTCCGCCAATCGGAAGGAACGGTCAACGTCAACCTCACCAACTTGGAAGAAGCCAAGTTTTTCTCCAATGTCGATATCGACCAAGGAACCATGGCGTTTATTGGCCAGAAAGTCATTACTGCCGAAAATTCAACTTTTGTTCTGGCCAGCTCCAACAGCATCCTGACTTTCGCACAGGGAGCAACGCTTTCCAACGGGACCAAAATCCACGCTGGATACGGTGAAGTCAAGACAACCTCCGGAAACCTTGAAATGGGGAAAAATTCCAATGTTTCATTGTCCTATGACGGCCTGACAGGCGCACGCGGAAAACTAACGCTGGGAGCCAACATTCTCGACATGGCTGATCCGACGGCACGACTCAATATTTCCGGTGCGGCATCCACCCCAAATGGAAGCGCCACGTTTGTCACCGGCGGAGCAACCTCTTTTGCCACCAACAAGGAAATGATGGTGAATGCCGACCTCGGCTGGCTGGTGAACGAAACCATCGATGGATCGGCAGGAATCAAGATTGACTGGACCTATAACTCGCTCACCAACTCTACGCTAAGCGATCTGGATGAAGATCTTTTGCTTTTGGTGGATGATACGATCACCAGCTCGAACACCTCGCCCGAAGCCTTCTTTGCCTTGAACGTAAGTGAAAAGGCCGGATCGGAAATGTTCCGCTATTCCCTCTCGCAGATGCCGGATGTGGCAGACTCCGCATTCCAGACCCACCAGCAAGTGGCCCAGCAGATTGCCGCTCGCGGCACCGAATTCCGTTCCATGAATGGATATGCCTCCACCAAGCCAAGCTTTGGGAAGAATAATTCGCCCACCGGAGCTGCCGGACCCAAGCCGGATCATGAAAAAACCATGCAGGGCTGGATCCGTGCCTATGGGGCCTATGCCAGCCGTGATGAATCAGGCAACTTTTCCTCCTACAACGTCGGTACCTGGGGAAGCGTGATCGGGGTCGA
>JAOZKS010000230.1:3632-4716 GCA_029935255.1 Pontiella sp. | reverse complement strand
TTCCGTTCCCGCCATCATGAAAGCGTGGATCGACCAAGTCCTCTGCCCTGGGCTGACCTTCAACATCAGTGTTGAAGAAGGGGTGAAACCGCTGCACAAAATCAAGAGCATTGTTCTGCTGGTCGCCTCCGGAGCCGTCTACAAGGAAGACGACGAATGCGATGCGCTGAGTCGCCAGATTCGTGGAGCATTCGGCTTCATCGGAATCGACGACATCGAAATCGTATGGGCCGATGGCCAAAACCCAATGTTCAATATGGATAGCGATAACCGTAAGGCAATGGCCCTCGAAGCCGCCGCCGAAATTGCGGAAGATATCGCCGAGCTCGAATTGACTCCGGTCGCCGAGGCGTTTTCCGAATAAAGCCCATGGGCGTATTTGTTAAAATATGTGGAATCTGCTCCAGGTCTGACCTTGGGCAGATTTCCGCTTTTAGGCCCGATGCCCTGGGCTTTATCCAATGGCCGAAGTCCAAGCGCTATGTGGATTCAGAAACCGTTGGCCAATGGGAAACCCCCGAAGGAATCATGCGGATTGGTGTATTCGTCGACCCCTCCGAATCCGAACTTGCCCATGCCGCCCAGTTCGCTCGCCTGGATGGACTCCAAATTCACCGCATTTCGAACGCCTGTAAAATAGATCGCGATCTGTTCGCGGGGTTGGAACTCTGGCGAGCCTTGAGCCCCGATGAGCTGTACTTCCAGCGATCAGGCACCCCGTTCGATCGCTATTTGCTGGATTCCTACGACCCCAAAACCGTAGGCGGAACAGGACAAACCTGCGACTGGAGCAAAGCCCAGGCTCTGGTGCAGTCGATGGACGCACCGATTCTTCTGGCTGGCGGGCTGACGGCTGAAAATGTCGCGGAGGCCATCGAGCAGGTACATCCATGGGGAGTGGATGTCAGTTCCGGTGTTGAAATTGAACCCGGAGTGAAAGATATCGAAAAGGTTGAAGCCTTCATCGCGGCCTGTAGAGCGTCATGATCACCACCCGCTTTGCACCAAGTACAACCGGCTATCTCCACCTTGGCCATGTCCTGCATATGCTCTATGTCTGGGGAATCGCCCGTGCAAAAGGTGG
>JAOZKS010000230.1:0-3622 GCA_029935255.1 Pontiella sp. | reverse complement strand
AATCGTTGCGCGGATCGAAGACCACGACCTTTCGCGCCGATGCCCGGAATTCGAACCGGCCATTTTATCCGATATGGAATGGCTGGGGTTTTCTCCAGATCTAGGAATTGCGATGGGGGACACGCATACGCCTTATCGGCAAAGTGATTGCTCGGAAATTTACGAAGATATGCTGGGCAGGCTGGCTGAAAAGAATTTGATCTATGGGTGCGAATGCAGCCGGAAAGAGGTCCGCGAACAACAGCCTGAAGGGCTGGAGGAACTTTGCTATTCAGGCACCTGCGCCAAAAAAAACCTTCCGCTTGAAGGCCATACCGTTCGCTTTCGCTGTCCAGAAGGGGAGGTCGTATTTCACGATTTGGAATGGGGTGAGTGCCATCAAGTGCCGACGGAGCAATGCGGCGACTTTTCACTCCGCGATCGAAAGGGCCAGTGGACCTACCAGTTTTGCTGCGTTTGCGACGACATTCGGCACGGCATTAACCTAGTGATTCGTGGCGAAGACATCCTCGCCAGCACCGCAAGGCAGATCCAGCTTTTCCAGACCTTTGAACAGCCCGTTCCCCGCTTCTTCCACCATTCCTTGCTATGTGATATCACCGGAACAAAACTCAGCAAGCGGCAACGTTCCGAAAGCATCTCCCACCTTCGTGAAACAGGAGTGTCCGCTGAAGAACTCCTCGGGCGAGCGGCTTTTGCGGGAGGACTTATTACGGAGTATGCCCCCCTTCATGTAGAGCAAGCCCCGGATCTTTTCAAACCATAGCTATATCGCTTAATTACCCCGATCGGGGTAATTAAGCGATATAGTTAAAGTTTATGTGCGATAGCGAAGCGTATTTTTTTATGAAGCAGAAAGACCTTTTCGCCGAGATATCCCGAGGGATGAAGTTCTCTTGGAAGCAGCGGATCTTTTCGCATGCATTGAACGTAGGCCTCGGATTCCTGATGGAGTAGGTTGATGACGGAATCCGTTTCGTATTCATTCATTTCCAGTCGCCGAAGGTTCTCGCCGTAAACAGATAGGAAGTGGCGGTGCAATTTCATTAACCGCTCGAAGTCCCACGCATCCCGAACCAGCTCCTGCGTTTCTCGATGCAACACGGTTCTTGATTCAAACAGGTAGGAGACGGTGTGTATGGATGCGGCGCTTTCAAGGTCGTCGTACTCGGGCCGTATATCGCGCGGTGTGATCCATACACTTTTTTGCAGGCAGCCCATGTGCATGCGTTTGAGGAATCCACGAAGCGAGTCCCTGTAGTGACGTTCGCTCTCCGGCACATCGAAAATCAGCATATACCAGATCCCATTCCAACGAGTATCCCAACGTTCCTCGGGCCGGTGGTAGGCCGGCAGGTGTTCTTGACCCAGCTTGGTGAGTTTCAGAAGGGGGAGCTTCCCCTTGTTTTCTGGCTGAATCACTAAACCCGCCTTGCGCAAGCGGGACATGGCATTGTGATAGGCCTGTCGGTTGGGATAGGTCTTGTTCCAAACCAGTGAACGGCCATTCGTGGTCAGAACCTCGCCGACATCCAATAGGAAATCCATCCACTGTTCGGAAGCCCGTCTTCGAACCACGGGCAGCGACCAATCCGGGTGATGAAAATTTAACCATTCCATAAATAGCTATATCGTTTAATTACCTCGATCGGGGTAATTAAACGATATAGGTGCGGGGAGGGCAAGTAGAATGCTTTGGGTGATTTGCCTTGAAATATAGGGCGTTGGGGACGAATATCCGGTTCGATTTTTTGCAAAGGATTATCCCATGAAACCAACCCAACCCGATTCGCAGGGCCACTATGGCCCATACGGAGGAATGTTTGTTCCGGAAACACTGATGGAGCCGTTGAATGAGCTGACGCGCGTCTATAAGGCGCTTCGCAAAGATCCTGAATTCAAGAAGGAACTACAATATTACCTGCGCGACTATGTCGGCCGCCCGACACCGCTCTATTTTGCGGAACACATGAGCGCTCGGCTGGGAACGGCAAAAATCTACCTTAAGCGCGAAGATCTCTGCCATACCGGTGCGCATAAAATTAATAACTCGATGGGACAGATCCTGCTGGCGAAGCGGATGGGGAAAAAGCGCATTATTGCCGAGACTGGCGCGGGACAGTATGGCGTGGCAACGGCGACGGTTTGTGCCATGTTCGACATGGAGTGCATCGTCTATATGGGCAAAGTGGATATGGAGCGTCAGGCACTCAATGTTTTCCGCATGGAGAATCTTGGGGCAACCGTGGTTCCGGTAACCATTGGGCAGCAAACGCTGAAGGAAGCTGTCAACGAAGCCATGCGCGACTGGGTTTCCAACATCCATACCACCCACTATATTCTCGGTTCCGCGCTCGGCTCGCATCCCTATCCCATGATGGTGCGCGATTTCCAAAGCGTGATTGGCCGCGAGGCCCGCAAACAAATTCTTAAGGCGGAAGAGCGGTTGCCCACAGCCATCGTGGCCTGCGTTGGCGGGGGAAGCAATGCGATTGGCTTGTTCCATCCGTTCATCAAAGACGAAGGGATCCGGATGATCGGGGTCGAAGCGGGCGGTTTAGGGATTGAAAGCGGCGACCATGCGGCGCGGTTTGCTCAGGAGAAGATCGGCATTTTGCAGGGTACGAAAACCTATGTGTTGCAGGATGATGATGGCCAAATTGCGCTGACGCATTCGATCAGCGCTGGTCTGGACTATGCCGCTGTGGGTCCCGAGCACAGCCTGTTGCGCGACCTAGGCCGTGCGGAATATTCCCACGTTACCGATGTCGAGGCCGTGGACGGCTTTGATAAACTTGCGCAATGGGAAGGCATCCTGCCCGCGCTCGAAAGTTCGCATGCCATTGCCTGGATCATCAAGAATGCTGGGCAATTCACGACGGATGACCTCCTCATTATCAACGTGTCCGGTCGGGGGGATAAGGACGTGCAGCAGATTTCCGACTGGAAGAAAGCGCGGGCATAGCCCTCAGTTGTTAGGGAAGGATGACTCATCTGCCCACGACACGAACCTTTTTTGTTTTTTTTGTCCAATAAAGGCTCGTTTTGGGAGTCTATTCCTTGATTTACACGCCTGAAAACTAAGTGTTTTATGTTCCAAACCCGTCAAAAAGCGCTACAATTTTCGATTATTGGGAAGCGTTATACAAGGATCTTATGAAGTCGATGAAAACCAATCTGGAACACAAGCGCGGCCAAGTGATGCTGGAGTATGTGGTTGCGACAGGCATTTTTTTGGCGCTGGTTGGGATTTGTGCGATGTTGATCTATGTCTTTAGGGCGTATGGAAACCGTGTGCTGGATATCATGTCTATTTCATAATGTGGGTTCATGGGGAAGAAACGTTCTAAGCTAGAAGGAGATAAAAATATGAAAACAGTTCCGAAAAGAAAATCCGGCCAGGCAATGGTCGAATATATCATTATCGTTGTCGTGGTTGCGGTTTCTGCCTTGGTGATCTTTGGTCTTTTTGGCGATACTATCCAGAGAAAAATGGGAGGAGCCATCGACGAGTTGGAAGGGGATTCCTCCGGAACCGAAGCGGTGCAAGCCTCGAAGGGCCGCCTTCAGGAACTTGGCAAGTCAACCGACGATTAACAGGCGTTGGCCATGAATTCCAGTG
>JAOZKS010000611.1 GCA_029935255.1 Pontiella sp. | reverse complement strand
ATAGTAGGCTGGATTTTCAGTGATGTTTTCAACAAACACAGGCACGTCTCTCTAGTAGGCAAAGATGCCGAGCAGCAGAAGCGCGATGCCAACGGCGGCCTTGGCAAGGGCCGCGGTCTTGAGTAGCGCATCGTTGTTCATGAACGGCTTGTAGAGCTTGCGGAAATACCACGGCGACATCAGCAACACGATCCCATAGATAATCCAGAGGTAGACGAGAATGACGACCACGATCCGCAAAGGCGATTCGTGCCAGCGCGTAATCTGCAAAATCGGTACGGCGATGAGCAGGAGGAAGCCGCCGAGCGCGCGCGGTGCGAGCAGCTCTTTCATGTAGACCACGCTGGCAAAGAAAACCGCCGGAGAAATGATGTAGATGTATTTCTTATAGGCATCGAGGAAGCCCATGTTCATTCCAAGGGCTTCTTTCGCACCGAGCCAGCAGCAGAGCGCGGTCAAGATCCATGCGGGAGCCGTACTGCGCGGAAACACCTCTGCAAAGCGCTTGATCCGCTCTGGACGTAATATTCCCATCCCGCCGCCTACCGTGGCCAGTATGCCCAAAATGATTGCAATCCATTGAAGTGTCATAAAATTCTTCCTGTATTAAATCCGGCGCGCAGAATTACACGAACGCGCCTCCGGCTCAATCCAAAGCGTGCATCTTGTTAAAATTCCACTACAGGCACCGCCGAGGCTTCGGGGGCGGATTCGAATGGGATTTTACGCTCATAGCCCTTCATACTTGCAAGGAAGACGCCGGGATATTTACGGATATATTTGTTATAGGCGGCGACTGCTTCGTTGTAGCGGCGGCGCTCGACAGAGATACGATTTTCCGTCCCCGACAACTCTTCCTGCAAGGCGAGGAAGTTTTGGTTCGATTTAATGTCGGGATATTTTTCAACCACCACCATCAAACGACCGAGCGCGCCCTCAAGCATGCCGGCGGTTTTAACGCTCTGGGCGGTGTCGCCGGAGGCCTTGGCGGAGCTCCACTGGCTACGCAGGCGGGTAACTTCGGTGAGGAGCTCCTTTTCGTGGTCGGCAAATCCTTTGACGGTATTAACCAGGTTAGGAATGAGGTCATATCGGCGTTGCAGAACAGATTCCACATTCGCCCAGGCCTGAGTTACGTTTTCATCCCGATCAATAATCGTATTATTGACCCCCGCAAACATCATAATAAAGATCACGAGAACCCCGAGCAGACTCCCCACAGTAATTAATGCAACTTTCATAATTTATTCTCCTTTGTGAATATAGGCATCGACGGCGTCGATCACGCATTCGATGGTTTTTAGATAGGT
>JAOZKS010000610.1 GCA_029935255.1 Pontiella sp. | reverse complement strand
CGTTCCATGCATCGGAAATACGTGGAATCAGTTGCTTCATTCCAATACGTCCAAAACGGCTCTCTGGTGGAATATAGGTTGCCGCAAAGAAAGGTTTCTTTTCCGGAGTCATCACAATCGTCATGGGCCAACCGCCCGATCCGGTCATCATTTGGCAGACGGTCATGTAGATGTTGTCGATGTCCGGGCGTTCTTCGCGGTCAACCTTGATACATACAAAGGCATCGTTCATGAGCTGGGCGATCTCTTCGTTTTCGAACGACTCATGCTCCATCACATGGCACCAGTGGCAGGTGGCATAGCCAATGGATAAAAAAATGGGTTTGTCTTCAGATCGGGCCTCTTCAAAGGCTTCGTCACCCCATGCATACCAATCCACCGGGTTGTGTGCATGCTGGAGCAGATAGGGACTTTTCTCCTGTGCCAAACGATTTGTAAATGGATGCATGGTCTTTTCCTTAGGGGGTTCGGAACGGTCGGCGCAACCCACCAGGGCCGACACAAAGATGAGTGAAACGAGTGATTTTTTCATGGGCCGCATTATATAGTACCGAACAAGTTCCTTTTCGAGTCCCAAACCGATCTATCTTCGTTCAATAAACCGTTCGACACCGGCGGCTGCTCCCGATAGGGATGCGCACTCTTGATGATCAGGATGTCAGGATTAATGTATGCTCAACGAGAAAAAACATGTGGTGGTCATTGGAAACGAGATGGTCAGGCTTCGATTTTGTGAAAAAATGCTGGAGTACGATGCGTTTCATGAATATAGGCTGACCGCACTGGGTGAAGAGTCGCAACCGGCCTATGACCGCGTTGCCCTATCCTCTTGTTTTCAATGGCGAGACCGCCGAAGAGATTATCCTCTGCGAAGCCAAATGGTATGCCTACTATAAATGGACCTGGAAGATGATGATGTGGTTTGTTTCTGCAACTATGTCACCAAGGCTGACATCTGCGGAAGTTGCATTGATAGGGTCACCCTCACCAAGCACCCCGCTGCTTGCTCAACGCAAGAGCTGATTCTTTCTAGTGTCGGCCGTGCTTTTCCCAGGACTCCACCTGATTATCCATTCCACCGCCCTCGATATATTCCGCTTTTTCCGCAGCCTTCTCTTCCGTGGACATTGTGGAGCACCCAATCGAGACGGAAAGAACCAAGCACAGCAGACTCAATAGACGTATTGTTTTCATCTTGGTTTTCCTTTTCATCCAACCAAAAGAAAAGCGCCCAATCAGGCGCTTTTCGTGTGCTGTTCATTCAATTCTAATCTTGAAGACTAGAGCGGAATGACGTTGGTTGCACATGGGCC
>JAOZKS010000609.1 GCA_029935255.1 Pontiella sp. | reverse complement strand
TACGGCAACCACCTCTTCGCGTGCGGCAAGTGCGGCAAGACCCACTCGGTCGACGGCTCATGCGGCAACCGCAACTGCCCCGTCTGCCAAAGTGGCAAGACCGACGCGTGGCTCCAAAAGCAGCTCAAGAAGGCGCTGCCGGTGGACTACTTCATGTTCACCTTCACCGTGCCGCAAGAGCTGCGGCGCCTCATCCGGTCGAACCAAAAGGTCTGCTACACCGCGCTCTTCGACGCCGCCTCCTGCGCCCTCAAGAAGCTCGCGAAGGATCCAAAGCACCTCGGCCGCGACCTCACCGGGTTCACTGCGGTCCTGCACACCTGGACCCGCCAGCTCGCATACCATCCGCACCTGCACTTCATCGTGCCCGGCGGCGGGCTCGACGCCGCAGGCGCCGAGTGGAAGAGCGCGGGCCCGGCCTGCTACGTCCACACCCGGCCGCTCTCCAAGCTCTTCCGCGGCCTCTTCATGGACGCCCTTAAAAAGGCCGGGCTCCATCCGCCCGCGAGCGTGTGGAAGGTCGACTGGGTCGTCGACGCCGAAAACGTCGGCAACGGACACAACGCGCTCGCGTATTTGTCGCGCTACATCTTCTGCGTCGGCATCACCGCCGGGCGCATCAAAGACATCACCGACACCCACGTCACCTTCGAATACGAGGACTCCGACACGAAAGAGGTGAAACCCATCACACTCACGCTATTTGAATTTATGCGGCGCTACCTCCAGCACGTCCTTCCGCGCGGGTTCACCAAAGTGCGGCACTACGGGTTCCTCTCGTCCAACAGCAAAATAAGCATTGCGTTCATCCGCGACCTCATCACGCTAGCCACCAAGTGGGTCATCGAGCACCTCCCCCAAAGGCCGCCCCGGCCCAAGCGGGTCCCCGTCTGCGAGGCCTGCGGCGGCGTCCTCCACTGGATCGAGTTCGTACCCTGCCCGCGAGGAATCGGATAAGCATCCACACGCCCGAAAACAACCTATTGGACGATCGACTGTTCCCCCGAAAAATGGTCCCGCACCCCCACGCCCATACCACTTGAAATCAACAAAAAACCACCCCAACCCCAAGGATATGAATAGAAAAACCGCCAAGAAACCAGCCAGCCGATCCCGGGTGCCGCCCTAAAAAACCAACCAAGGCCCCCAGCCCGGCCCCAATAGAAAAGACGCGGCGAACCATTGCCCCCATACGGCCACCGCGAACGTGAAAAGGCGCTCAAAAGAGCGCCTTTTCACGTGTCGGCCGCGGCAACGGCTTCATGAACCAGGGGATAGCCGTGATGTTCGTTCCTCAATCACCACTATCCCTATATTGTT
>JAOZKS010000608.1 GCA_029935255.1 Pontiella sp. | reverse complement strand
CAAATTCCAGCCATCCTGCTCGCCATCGTTTGCATAGCCCTCGCATGGGGGCTCACCCGTTCCAATAAGGAAAACACACGGCTGCAACAGGAACTCGCCAACCTAAAAGTGGAAAAGGATGCTCTGGCGGCGTCGAAGCCAGCCCTTGAAGCCAAGCCATCGGTAGTTGTGCGTTCCGAGGAAAAACCAGAGCTTCCTCCCGAGGAACAGGTGGCCGCATCCGAAGCAAAGGAAACCAGCGGACGGCGCATGATGAAAAGCATGGCCCAAATGATGGACAACCCCACCATGAGCAAGGTGATGGAGGCCAGCCAGCGCGGGGCGGTCGGCGCACTTTACTCGGACCTGATGGAATACCTGGATCTAGACCGCGAAGAGACGGAATACTTCATGGACCTGCTCATGACCCGCCAAATGAAGAATGTCGAACTCGGTATGAAAATGATGACCGGCGAACTGGGCGACGAAGAAAAAAAGGCAATGGCCGAAGAACTCGAAAAAGCCGGGGAAACCGTCAAGGAGGAGATGGAACGCTTTCTCAACAACCCGGAAGACTTTGCCGAATGGGAGTTCTATGAAAAAACCATGGGCGAACGCATGATGCTCTCGCAAGTCGACCAAAAACTATCGGCGGCGGACGCAACCTTGTCGGACGAAGCCTACCGCGAGCTGCTCGGCATGATGCACGAGGAAAAGGAAAATTTCCAGTTCACGAGCAACCTGCACGATGAAAAGAACATGGACTTGAGCGCCGAGCACTTTTCGACGGAAAACCTGCAAAACTTCGCCAGCGATATCGAAAAGCTCAACAAAAACATAGCCCAGCGGGCGCAGGGCATGCTGACCCCCGAGCAATTCACTGCGTTTTCAGAAAGCGTGCAGGCCACAACGGACATGCAGCAAGTCCAACTGGAAATGGCCGCCCAAATGTTTGGCGACAAGGAAAAATAGCGGCACATCAGAGCGCCTTTAGAATCAGGGTCGCCGAGGTGATGAAAAGTACGGCATAGATCAAGAGGGTGTAGTGCTTTTGCTCTGTCTTGTGCGTCAGCCACCATCCGAACGCCACGCCCAGCGGGATCACCGGAAGTAGCGTCGCCCCCAACTTCAGGTTGTCCGGCTGGATCCGTCCCAGCATGGCGAAGGGGAGCAGCTTGATCAGATTGAGCATCCAGAAAAAGGCACAGCTTGTTCCGGCAAATTTTTTCTTCTCCAGATGCTGCGGCAGCAGATACATCTGCATCACCGGCCCGGCGGCATGGGCAAGCGTCGAGGTGACCCCCGCCCCGAAACCAAAAATCGAGCCCTTTGCCCAGTTGGGA
>JAOZKS010000229.1 GCA_029935255.1 Pontiella sp. | reverse complement strand
TCCGGCGTTTCCCCCGTCAGCCGCAGGGCGGCGATGAACGCGCCGATCTGCGCCTCGGTGGCTTCGCCCGACATAATGTCGGTCATGGCGGCGGCGGCCTCCCCGCGGGAAAGCGATTCCTTGCTGATGAGTTTGGCGATGGCTTCTTTAATCATGGCTTGTGCTCCGTATTTTTTCCAGTGGTCGGAAACGATATTCCAAGAGGTGCCGGATTGGAAGCGGAATGTAGATGGAGCATCCTGCTCCATTGGGGAGGGCTTGTGCGTTGAGACCGGCTTTGCAATGGGTAGAAAAACGTTCTGTGTTCTTCCAGAACGGAGCAGGTGGTTGTGCCGAAGAGAAGCAAGCTTCCGTCTACGAAAACAGGCACAAAAAAAGACCGGCGGGTGCCGGTCTTTGCGAAGCGCGGTCGGCTAAAACTAGCAGACTTTGGCTTTGGAAGTTGCAACCACTTTGCTGAAGCCGACGGGATCGTGGATGGCGATCTCGGAGAGCATCTTGCGGTTGAGCTTGATGTCGCATTTGTTCAACCCGTCGATAAAGCGGCTGTAGTTGATTCCATCCATGCGGCATGCGGCGTTGATGCGTACGGTCCAGAGGCGGCGGAAGTCGCGCTTCTTGTGCTTGCGGTGTACGTAGGCCATGGCCTGTGCGCGGTCGACCGACTCGGTCGCCGTGCGGAACAGTTTGCTGCGAGCGCCTTTGAAACCCTTGGCGAGTTTGAGGCGGCTATTTCTTCTGCGGCGCGAAGCCGGTCCGTTGGTTGCTCTTGGCATAATTCAATCTCCAGCAATTAGATGTATGGCATGATGCGCTTCATATCCGCCTTGTCGACGAGTTCGGAGCTGCGCAGTGCCCGTTTTTGTTTACGACTCTTGTTGGTCAAGATGTGGCTTCCGCCCATGTGGTTACGCTTCAACTTGCCTGAGGCAGTTTTCTTAAACCGTTTGGCTGCACACTTTTTTGTTTTCATTTTAGGCATAATAACACCGCTCTTTTTTATAAATTCATTCGCTCGCGAAATCGGTAGATTGCGCAAAAGAGGAGTGTTTATAGGGGAACGTCTTCGGCAAGTCTAGTCCTTTTTTGCAGACTTTTTCCCTATATTCCCGCACCCGAGTCATGTGTTTCGCGGGTGCGGACCATCACCCCGTCTTCGACACGGGTGACGCGACTGCCGGCGGGCGTGCTTTGCATTAGGAATACGTTGCCTGCCACAATGGTGCCTTTGCCAATTACGGTCTTTCCTCCAAGAATTGTACTGTTGGCGTAGACGATGACATTGTCTTCGACGGTGGGATGGCGTTGGATATGTTTGATGGGACGACCGTGCTCGTCGAGCGGGAAGCTCTTTGCTCCGAGGGTGACGCCTTGATAGAGCTTGACGTTATTGCCGATGTGGCAGGTTTCGCCAATGACAACCCCGGTGCCGTGGTCGATGAAAAATCCGTGGCCGATGGTGGCACCGGGGTGGATATCGATCCCTGTTTGCGAGTGTGTCCATTCGTTCATCATGCGGGGGATGAGTGGAACATTCAGTTTGTAGAGTTCGTGGGCGATGCGGTGAGAGGTGATGGCGACGAGGCCGGGATAGGCCAGTTTGACCTCGGCATAGCTGAGTGCCGCTGGGTCGCCGTTGTATGCGGCGCTTACATCCTCCACGAGCATCGTTCGGATCTTCGGTAGGGTGGTGAGAAGCTGATGTACGATTTCGGTGGAGGCGTGGTCGATATGATCAATCGGGGTTCGATTTTCATGGAGGTCGGCGGCACTCATCCAGAGAAAGGGCAGGGATTTTTCAATTTCAGGCCGTAGAATTTCTGCGGCGTTTTCCAGTTGTTGGACGAAGAAGTCCCTGAAATCGATGGGTTCAGGGATGTACTTTCCCGGGAAGAGAATGTCGGAAAGGATGCGCAGGGCCTCGATCACCGAATTAATTTCGGGATGCTCCCAGAGCGGCCGGTCTGGCAGGTCGTCCTGCGCTTGCGTGTAGAGGGGTAGCAAATCGTCTGCGGTTTTGTGGATCTGTTCAATGGTGTCCATGGAGCGTCCTTGTTTGTGTTGCCTGACAAGCTACCCTGTATGGGTTAAATGAAGCAAAGCGATTTTCCGGGTAAATAGTTTGCGAATAAAGGCAAGTTTTTTTAGGAGATTTCTTGAAGCACATATTTATTTTATGTACTGTTAGAAACGAACTGAAATAACTAAATGCAATGGGGGGTTTATGAAGGGGATATTTTTGGGGTTGGCGATTTTTCTGGCGGTATCTGTGCCGGCAGAAATGCGGGTTTGGACATCGATAAAGGGCGATACGGTTGAGGCAGAGTTTATCAATGTCTTTTCGGGCAAGGTGGTTTTGCGCAGGGTGAATGGAAAAGAGCTGAAGATTCCGATGAGCGGGTTATGCTCCGCCGATGTTAAATATTTGAACGAGTCTATTCCTCCGACAATCGACATTGAGGTGGATGTTGATAACGACAGGAAAACTATTTCTTCCTACTCCAGTGATTATGGGGACTATGACTATTCCCGAAAAGCGCAGAAAATCAGATGTGAAGTGACCCTTACAAAGAAAAGTAGACAGGCCAACTCGACTCCACTCAAAGCGAGTATATTTGTTTTTAGCGAAAATGCCCAAACGGAAGAGCTGGAGGTTATTGAAACAGCGGAGCATGAGTTTACCTTCGAGCATCAAAAGAGTGCGGTTTTTTCTACTGGAACGGCTTCACTGACCATCACGAAGAGCTCCAGCAGTTATGGCTATGGGCATAACGGGGGGGATGAATATGAAGGATATGTGGTGTGTGTGAAGACGGAGAAAGGCCATGTCGTTGGGGTGCGCGGGAGTCGTAAATTCTATGAAGGGCATATCAGTAAGATCATGGCATCTACGAAGGGAACTCGGTTTGATGGCAGGATGAACATACTCAATCCCCCTAAGAAGAAGAGTAGGAAGAAGAAAAGATAGCGCGCGGACGATGGCATAAAATTATTTTTCAAGGGGCCGGATTATGATAAATGATCCGGTCTTGTTTTTTTTCGGGGATTGAACCATGAAATATATCAGTACACGCGGGCAGATGGAGCCCATCGAGTTTCAGGATGCGGTCATGACGGGGTTGGCTCCGGATGGCGGTCTGCTCCTGCCGGAGTCGCTCCCGAAAATTGAAAACAGACTGGCGGAGTGGTCGGAGCTCTCCTATCAGGAGCTAGCGTTCGAAATCATTAGCCTGTTTGTCACCGACATCCCGCCTGCCGATTTGGCGGAGCTGATCACTGATAGCTATGCGACCTTTGATGACGAGGAGATTGCGCCCTTGGTCGAAGTCGGCGAGTTCCATATCTTGGAGCTGTTCCATGGTCCAACGCTGGCGTTCAAGGATGTTGCTCTCCAGTTTCTCGGCAATCTGTTTGAATATATTTTGGAGCGGCGCGGGGGTAAGCTGAATATCCTCGGCGCTACCAGCGGCGATACCGGTAGTGCGGCGATCTGCGGCGTGCGCGGTAAGCCCAATATCAATATCTTCATCATGCATCCCGCCGGGCGCACCAGCCCGCTACAGGAAAAACAGATGACCAGCGTGCTTGATGATAACGTCTTTAATCTCGCACTCGACGGCACCTTTGACGACTGCCAGAATATTATGAAAACCATCTTTAGTGATGTACGCTTCAAAACGGAGTGCTCGCTTGGAACGGTTAACTCCGTCAACTGGGCGCGCGTGCTCGCGCAGACGGTCTACTATTTTTATGCGGCCTTCCGGGCCATGGAAAAAACAGGTGCGGACTCGGTTCGATTTTCTGTGCCAACCGGAAATTTCGGAGACATCTTGGCCGGCTATATCGCGCAGAAAATGGGGCTGCCGATCTGCAAGCTCATTCTGGCCACCAACGAAAATGACATTCTCTCTCGCTTTTTCAACAGCGGAACCTATGGCATGGCCGATGTGGTTCCAACCCTCAGCCCGTCAATGGATATTCAGGTCGCCAGCAATTTTGAGCGTTATCTCTACTTTAAGATGGGGCAGAATCCTGAAAAGCTCGTTTCCCTCATGGCGGGGTTTCAAGAAAAAGGATCGCTCTTTGTGGAACTCAATGAAAACGGCGTGGTTGATGATCTTTTCGTTGCGGGTCGCGGCGATACCGCCGCAACCTTGGCAACCATCAAGAAGTACCACGACCTGTATGGATATGTGCTTGATCCGCACACCGCCGTTGGCGTAACCGTTGCCGAAAAGTTCCAGTCGTTGGACGTGCCGACGGTCTGTCTGGCCACCGCACACCCGGCGAAGTTCACCCAGGCCATTATTGATGCGACTGGAGAGGGTGTCCGGCATCCAGCGCTCGATGCCCTCGCCGACGCTGAAACCCGCTGCGACTCAATTGCCAATGATATCGTCGCTGTGAAAGACTATCTGATTGGGCATATTTGATCGAAAGAAAGAGTATTTTCCGGCGAGGGGCGGAATAATACGAAGTGAGTTTGGGACTCATCAAAACCAGGCCGTAAAAAGAAAAAGGAAGCCTATGAACATTGGGTACTCTTGCTCATTATCCGAGTCTGCGAATTTGCTTAACTTTTTTTCGGCTTCGGGGTTGACACCCAAATGGTTTTCTATAAAGTGTGCCGCCTTATGTGCCAAATAGCTTTGGGCGGATAAGTTGAATTTTATAGGGAAAAAGAGGCTTTGTGAGCGCATTTTTGTTACCGGTGTGCAACGAGGTTTCTTTATCTGTGTAGATTGATAGGATGGATGTGCCCATGTAGCTCA
>JAOZKS010000027.1 GCA_029935255.1 Pontiella sp. | reverse complement strand
TAGTGGTAGAAGTAGAGCTCGATGTCGTCGAGCTCGCCGATGTTGAGCACCGGGATGCCGAGGTCTTCGGTCGGGACGGTGAGGTTCCAGCCGGTGGTGGCCACGCTGCGCTCCTTGAAGATGTCGATCTCCTGCACACTTGGCGGCACGCGCGGGTCGGCACTGAGCTGCATGGTGATGGGCGACTTGAGCGACTCGCTGAAACGCCATTTGGCGGAGGGCGCGTGGAAATACCAGTAGCGGGTGCTGTAGGCGGTCTCCTCGTTTTGCAAGCGGTCGGGGCGTGTTGGATGGTAGGTTCCGACATCAAAATTGCGGATGAAGCCGGTGCCGCCGTAGGAGAGTTCGCCGGCGAGTTGCGTACGCCCGAGCGAGTGGCTGCCGGGCAGGTTGATCTTGAGCCACTTGATCTTGTCGAGGAACAGGCCGGCGCTGAGCACGTTGCCGGCGGCATCGCGCCGTGCGCCGCGGTAGAAGGTGCCGCCGGGGATTTCGCGCCGCGTGCTGAAGGAGAGCTTAATGTTGCCGATGGCATCCCTCTTGGTTTCCAGGTAGCGGCGGAAGGCCTCGGTGGCGGTGAACGAGGTGGTGGTGTCGGGATTGGCCGGATCGGCATAGAAGAGCTGGTTGGTGCCGGTGCCGTCGAACTCATAGTAGCCGAGGAAATCCTCCTTCACGGAAAACCAATCGAAAAAATCGTCCTGCGGCAGCTGCACGAGGCTGTTGAAGCTGACCATGGCATAGTAGAACTGCTCCAGCTCCTCGGCGTTGCGCAGCTTGAAGAGCGTGCCGGCCGACCACCTTCGGCCGAGGAAGAAATAGTTCATGAACGGCGTGTTCCATTTATATTCCAGCGCGCGCGCCATGAAGTAGAGCCACTTTTGCGCCTCGTCGAACGAGAGGTTGGCCAGCATGGTCTGGTGTTGGTGGCGCAGGTGGTGGACCGGGTCGGCGAAGTGGCGACCGGCCAAGCTGGAGTCGCTCTCCGCCAGCGTCCGCTCCAAATCCTCTATTTCCCGAAACAGAGCTGCGAGACGTCCAACTTCTTGTTCCAGCAAATTGGCGGCTTCCTGGGAATCGATCGCCAGCGTTTTCATCCCCAGCAGCAGGGTTTTCACTTTTGCTACATTGTCAATCCCCTCGATTCCGGCACTTTCCGCTGCCGCAAGTTGCTCTTTTTTCCCCTCAATAGCCCCCTTGCGCTTTTCGGCGGCAGATTGAACCCTCGCATTAACGGCGTGGGCAACCGCACCCCCGCTAACGGAAACCTCCGCGCAAATAAATCCTGCGGTAACAGTAACCCCGTCGGCTGCTGCCGCCATTTCGTTGGCATGGGCCTGGCCTGCGTTGATACGTCCAATCATCACGGTTAACGCGGCTTGTTGGCTGCCAAAACAAATCATCGCATCCGACGTCGAACTTGACCTCTCTTGCTCGATTTGGATCTCTTCTATCAGATTATTGATTTCAATCCCGTTGCGCTCAATTTGCAGTTGCGCGATTCCGATACTGTTTTGCTGCAGCCAGATCTCGCAGCCCTCATTGTTCTGCGGTGTTTTATATTCGGGAGTACCGGGATAGGCTCCGAAAATCTGAAAGAGGCGATCCTCGACTGAACTGGTAATATTGTCCATCTGGGACGCGAGCTGATCCTGATAGCCTCGGTAGTCGTCGCAGGAAGCAACGGCACTATCCTGAAGCTCCATGGCATAGCGCAATGGGCTGGAGAGGTCGGTGGGATTCAGCCTGAGTTCGAAGGCATCGAACGAATCAAAGATATCCTCCGACTGTCCGGCAAACTTTTGCATCAGCATCAAAAAGTCTTCCTCGAAGCCCAGCAGGCTGGACTCGCTGCGAATGGATTGAGCCAGTGTCTCCAAGCTGGCCAAGCTTGCGGCCACGCCTTTCACGGCCTCCGCCAGTCCAGTCGCCGTGTCCGCGTTTTGCAGGTCGCTTTCCGGGAAGATGCCGAGGAGCCTGCTTTGCTGGATGAAAAGATACCGCTGGACATCGCCGACCGAAGTTTTGGTTTCTTCCAAGTCGCCCGCATTGTTACGGGTGGTTTTGAGCCGTCCCAGAGCATCCGCTGCGCGCCCATGGTCGTGCAGGCCGTTGAGCAGCAGCACCAGATCCTTGTATCCGTTGAACAGGGGATCCGCGCTGCCGGTCACGGAAACCGCGTTGGTGCCGTCGAGGTAGGTGGCTGGCTCCAGGCCGCGACTAGGCACCCGATCCTTGAAGATCACATATCCCGCCGGGGGAACGTTGTTGGTTCCAAGGTTGTCGCCGAGCAGGGAAATGTATCCGTCGAGGGCGGAACGGTAGGCCTCCAAGGCCTGCTCGTGCAGGTTGATTTCATCGTCGATGACGAGGCCGGTGGCCACCGAAGGCGGCCCCATGCGGATTCGATCCACGGTCCGGCCATCCGGGATCCGCATGTTTCCGGCCAGCACCAGTTCCGCCGCCGTGCGATCATAGTGCAGGTCGAGCAGCAGGTCTTGCAGGAGTGTGCTTTCGGGATAGTCGATCAATCCGGTACGCAGCTCGTTCTCGGCGGTCTGGGCACGCGCCTGTTCCGCTGTTCCGTAGAGCGTGTCCATGTTCGCGGTATCCGCCCGGATGCCGCTTCCGTCGTCGGTATAGAGCAGCACCTTGTAGCGGAAGGCAGCCAGCTCTTGCTCCTCGGCGGTTGTGGCGTCCGGCCAATAGAGCTTCCGTTTCACGCTGTCGGCGACATCTGTGTCGGTGGCAAAGGCGGCACCGCAGCAGGCCAGCCAAGCCAGTATCAATATGAACAGTGTTTCAAAATTATTTTTTCTGCGCGGAGCAACTTTATTTGGATTCAGTGTTTTCATGATCGGTCTCCTTTCTTCAGGGAATGGGCTGGAGGGGCACTTCGTTGGTGGAGGCTGCGGTGGGAGGCCGAGTCAATACGAACGGGCCGGTCTGCGCCGCATCCAGATGCGGCTGGCCCGGCACCGTGACGACCAGCGTGGCCTCGCCTTCGATGCGGTCGGGGCCGACGTTGGTTTCGCCGGGGCGGTTGGCCGCCTCCAGCCGCAGATCCAGAAGGTTTATGAAATGCTGTTCCGGATCGTCCTCGAAGACGGACAGCGGAATGTCCATGGCCACCGCCGTGAAGAGGTCTTCCGTGCAGGTCAGCTGGAGGAGGGCGTTGGTCGGGAAAAAGCCGAACCCTTCGCTTTGGATCCGCCCGTTGAAGGCGCCATTGTCCTGCAGCATGGTGAGGGTAAACCCCAGTCTGCCGCCATCGGTTTCGATGATACCCTTCCAGTCGGCATCGTTTTCCTCGATGGTTACCCGGCTTTCGGTGTTGCCGGTCCGTACGTAGCCCGTCCCGGCATCCAGCTCCAGCGTCAGGTGTTCGAGCTGGCCGATTCCGGGGTCGTCGCCGAGGAACGCAGAAGGCAGCGGAATGACAACCGTGGTGCCATTCACCTCCACCGTGTCGGCATGGGCCGTTCCCATTTCATCGGTCCAGGTATAGTTTAGCGTGCCGGTAAAGATGCTGTTGAACACCACCACGACTCCGGCTATGCCGATGCCCTCCTCCGTCTCGACTTCGCCGGAATCAAAACCGCCCAGCAACATGCGGAAGCCCTTGATTCGGTAGAAGCCGGTATCGCCCTGCGCCGATCCGGTATCCACTTCGTATTCCCCGTCGCCGAGATCGACCACATTCGCGGCGGTGCTCCAGCCGTTGCTCGCCGAGAGGTCGGGGCGGTATTCCACCACATGGTTGGTGGAGGCGGTTCCGTCGTCGTGTATCCGCAGGCGCCAGGTTCCGCCGGAACCCGTTTGGGATTCCAGGTTCAGCAGTTGCGACGGATCGACCGGCTCAACCGTCAGGGTGAAGGTTTGGCGGTCGGGCTGCATGCCGTCGCTGGCCGTCACGGTAATCTGCGCGGAACCCGAATGGTTTGGATCCGGCGCGATACCGAGGCTGGAGCCGCCCAGCACAAGACTGCCCTCGGGGAGCAGAATCGGATTGTTGCACACCACGTCAACGTCCACCCCCGCAGGAGCCGCAGCGAACCACACCGAGGCGCTACCGCCTTGCGGGAGGACGAGGTCGTCCAGCGCGGACAGCGACGGCGTGCCGAAGGAGGGGGCCGACAGGGTGAAGATACGATCACGACCCTCCGCGCGGCCAATGCCGTTGGAAGCCACCGCCCGGTAGTGGTACGTCATGTAGGGGAACAGATCCGCTTGGTCGCTGGCGAACGGCAGGGCATTGGTTGGGTTGCCCATCGGGATTGGCGGGGTTTCCTGTCCATAGTTGGCTCCCAGACCCTATTCGAACCAGGCCAACGTTTCGGACGCCTTCGGATTGGCCGTGCCGCGCAAGGTGTTCCCCGAGGCCGGTTCCGTGGTCACGATCGGCAGAGTGGCCACCACCACGGTGCGAGTGGCAGTGGCGATGGCTCCCAACATGTTGGTGGTGCTGTAGTTCAGCACATAGGTGCCAAGGGTGTTGGTCTCCACGATGCCGTCTAACGCGAGTGGAAGATCCACGACGATTTCGACGGGAATGTTGCATTGGCCCGAGCTGTTCCTTCCCCATGCAACGACCGAGCCGTCTTCCCGTAGCGCCAGGCTGTGATAACTTCCCGCCGCAATGGCCACCACGTTGGTGGCGCTGGCGGGAATGGTGGCTTGGCCTTCGGCGTTGAATCCCCAGCCAACGACCGAGCCGTCGGCCCGCAGCGCCAAGCTGTGATATCCGCCCGTCGCAATGGCCGCCACGTTGGTCGCGTCGGCGGGAATGGTGCCCAGACCGTAGTTGCTATATCCCCACGAGATGATCGTGCCGTCGGTCCGCAGCGCCAGGCTATGGGAAAAGTGCGCCACAATGGCCGTCACGTTGGTGGCGCTGGCGGGAATGGTGCATTGGCCATCGTTGTTGTTTCCCCATGCGCCGACCGAGCCGTCGGTTCGCAGCGCCAAGCTATGGCGGCTGCCCGCCGCAATGGCCACCACGTTGGTGGCGTGGGCGGGAATGGTGCACTGGCCGGAGGAGTTGTATCCCCATGCGACGACCGACCCATCTTCCCGCAGCGCCAGATTATGGCTACTGCCCGCCGCAATGGCCGCCATGTTGGTGGCACCGGCGGGAATGGTGCACTGGCCGCTGTTATTGTGTTCCCACGCGACGACCGATCCGTCGGCCCGCAGCGCTAGGTTGTGGGCTCCGCCCGCCGCAATGGCCGCCACGTTGGTGGCGCTGGCGGGAATATTGCACTGGCCGGAGTTGTTGAGTCCCCATGCGATGACCGATCCATCGACCCGCAACGCCAGGTTGTGATAATCGCCCGTTGCGATTTCCGGCGGAGGGGCGTGGGTGGTGGTTTGGTCAACGAAAGTGCCCGGTTCGAGGGTTAGAAATGCCGGGGCGTGAAAGTCGATGGCCGGGGTCCAGAATCGTTGCTCTTCACCGCGCACCACCCAGGTGCTGTTGGAGGCCACCAAGCGGTAATGGTAAAGTATCCCCGGAGTTAGACCGGCCAAGGTGGTCGTCACCGTCACGTTGGTTGTGCCATCGCCGATGCTTTGCGGTTCGGTTCGGTTGGCGTAGTCGTTGCCATGGACGGTGCCCCATTCGAACCAGACGGGGGTCTCTGCTCCGTTGGGGTTGGCCGTGCCGTTGAAGGTTGCAACGTCGTTGAGCATGCCGGAGGCCGGCAGGGTTTCGAGGATCGGTGCTTGTGCCGCCGTGCGGGTGGCTGCGGCAAACAGGGCGAGTGTGGAGAGCAGAATAATACGCACGCTATTCATATTCTTTTTCATGGGATTACCTTTTGGGGTTGGACGGGATGTCCGGTGGAGGGTTGTTCGGTTGCGTAGCCGGCGAGGGGGAATCGCGGCGAGGGTATGTGCATGAGGAGTTGATGAAGCCATCGTGTGTTCCTCCCGAATGGATCGAATCTACGCCGGTAATTCGGGATGGCAACAATTAAATACGTATTCTAAATACGGATTATATCCAATTTAAAGGCCTGTCGGTGACGGACGGGAAAACCTATGCGGACTCCGGCCTCGCAAGGAAAGATTATTTCTCAAGTTGAAATCGTTTCAATTGTTCCGCTTCCTTCCTGAGCTGTTCGATTCGCTCGCCGGGTGCGGGATGGGTGGAGAGCATATAGGCCCATTCCGGAGTTTTGTCCGACTCCAGAAGCACCCGGAAGAGCTGATCGCATCCATCCGTTTCTCCGTAAATGCGGAATACGAGGCCGAGGCCGAAAAGGTCGGCGGCCTCTTCCTGATCCCGGGAATAGGACCGGCCCAAGATATGGGTGAATGTATCGGCAAACTGCGAGTTTCCCATCTCCCCGCCAAAGAGGAGGGCAAAAACAACAGCGCCCCCTATAGATCGGCCAAACCCGCGCAGGTGATCGCGCTGTTGAAAGTGGCCCAGCTCATGGCCGAGCACAAAGGTTAACGCCGCTTTGCTGTCGAGGGATTCGAGCAGGCCGGAGGTTAATCCAATGGTTCCGCCGGGGAAGGCAAAGGCATTTGGGGCGGGGTTTTGGATGAGGGTTAAGCGATAGGGAAGTTTGGGGACGGCGGGATCCTGAATGAGTTGTTCGAGGATTTCGTGGGAGGGCTTGAGCTTTTCATCGGCATCCGCCGAAGGGGTTCGGTTTGGGATCCAGCGGGAAAACAGGGCGGCTTCTTTCTGGGGGGTGATGGCGGGTACGATCAGGTCGACCAACCCGCCGATTGAGAAAAAGACCCCGACAACGAGGAGGGCGGCATAGGCGGTGAGGTGCCACAGCTCGCTCCATATCTGTCCGCGGTTGCTGCTCGCATCGGCCGTTTTGGAGGGTTGGCGGTTAACTATTTTCAAAGGAGGGTGCCTCCGAAAAATGGATGGCCGTGCCGTATGCCAGCACCTCGACACTGCCAAGTTGTTTTTTTCCGCCCTGCGAAACGCTACTGGTTTCAATGCGAACATTAACAATTAGGTCGGCCGTGGGGCATTGTTCCTTCATGCGGAGAATGGCTTCGCGACGGCCGCGGTCGATCAGGCTTCCGTATGATTTAACTTCTCCGCCAAAGATGTTTCGCAACGAGGCGAGAAAGCGCTTGAAGTAATCGATGGAAACAACCACATCGCCCATGACCAGCGAGGATTCGGTGACGGCGCGGCCAGCGGGCAGCTGCCGAGTGCTGAGCGTGGCGAGCCCGGCGAATTCAGCTTCCCGTTTGTGGATGCGGTTAAAGTGCGCTTTTTCAAGCACCGTACCGGTAAGCATGGCCAGCAGGATCAGTAACCACGGGAAAAGCAGTTCAATAAGCTCGGAGTTCACGAAGCTATTCCCCAACCTTCACTGCGGTTCCGTAGGCAAAGATTTCGGATGCCCCCTGAGTGATTGAAGAGGTGCTGAAGCGTACGTTCACGATGGCGTTGGCTCCGAGCTCTTCGGCCTGCGTCTTCATGCGCTCCACCGCTTGTGCCCGGGACTCGCTGAGGAGTTGGGTGTAGCCTTTCAGCTCGCCTCCCACGATATTCTTGAGGCTGGCGGCAAAGTCACGCCCAACATTCTTGGCGCGCACGGTGCTTCCGGAAACGACACCGTAGTGCTCAATAATGGTCTTTCCCGGGATTTGTTCTATATTCGACAATTGCATTGCGGTCTCCTGATTGAATTCATGCCATATCAAAACGAATCGAGAAAATAACAAACACCATATCGCTTAACAAGAAAGGGTTCTGGTTTTGAAGATAAGCGGGGCTTCGCATGCGATTTGGATTGCGTGCCTGCGGGGGAAAGGCCAAAAGTATTTTGTTTGCTTATGGAGGTTTAGAGATGTCGTTTACATTGAAAATTGGAGCCCCGGCTTTCGCGTTCAGCCTTCCGGCAACGGATGGCAATACGTACTCGCTGGAAAGTTTTGCCGAGGCGAAGGTGCTGGTGGTCTTCTTTACCTGCAACCATTGCCCGTACGTGATCGGGTCGGATGAGGACACGCGCGCCGTTGCAGAGAAGTTTGCCGGGCAGGGCGTAAAATTCGTGGCCATTAATTCCAACAGCAAGAACACCTATGCCGAGGATGACTTTGACCACATGGTTGCCCGCATGGAGGAATTTAAGTTTCCGTGGGTCTACCTGCACGATGAATCGCAAAAGGTGGCGGAAGCGTATGGCGCGTTGTGTACACCCCATTTCTACGTCTTTGATCAGGATAGGAAATTGATTTATGTGGGCCGCGCAATCGATAACCCGCGTGCATGGGAAACTGCCACCACGCACGAACTGGTCGATGCGCTTGAGGATCATCTGGAGCGATCGCCTGTCCGTGTCGCGGTAACCAACCCGATTGGGTGCAATGTGAAGTGGGACGGAAAGGAGCGGCATTGGATGCCGCCGGAAGCCTGCGACTTGGTCTGATTTTTCATGCGAACGGGCACTTTCTCACCATGGATTTTTTCCCTTAAAGAGGGATTGAATTAATTTCTTCCCTCTATATAGTGGCTATCCGTCTGGGAAGAAACTTTTAATCAACTAGGAGAAGGATATGCAGATGAAGACAATTGCGATGGCATTGGCCGTAGGCTGTGCGATGACTATACTGACAGGATGCGGGGTTCCACAGGAAGAGCATGATGCAAAGGTTGCAGAGCTTAATACGGCATGGACCGAAATCGAAAATCTAAAAGGGACCATCACGGATAAGGAAACGATGCTCGATGCAGAAAAAGCACGGATCCGGACAGCTCGTATCGAGCTCGACGATGCCTCCCAGCGCATCAAGGCCTTGCAGGTATCGGAAGCCGAAATCAAAGTTGAATTGGCCGATACGAAATCCAAGGTTGTAGGGCTTGAAAGCAGTGTTTCTGCCGCAAAATCCTCAACACTGACAGCGCAGGATCGCACCGTTGAAGTGGAAGGCGAGCTGGTAGCCCTTCAGGAGGACTACAAGAAGCTGCAAACACGCTTTGACCAGTTCGAGAAAAACATGAGAGCGCTGGACTCCGCTTCGGCCGCGCCCAAAGCAGCGCCGAAAGCGAAGGCTTCTGCCAAGTCCGATGCTGAATCCGCAATGGATCTTTTGGAGCAGATGGGCAATCAATAACACCGCCTGAGTTCTGGTGATAAGCCCGGTTAACCCCGGGCTTTTTTAATGCCCGCCTATTGCGGCAGAGGACTTCTTTCAGAGAAGCCTCGGTGTTTTCTTCCGCCTACGCCCCGCGAAGGAGAATTTCTTCGGCGCAGCCAGCCATCTGAATGTTTAGTTCCTGAAGTCGGGCGGCAGTGGTGCGGGGAATGGTGCGGTAGTGCTCTTCGGGGAGTTCATCGCGCGGGATGAAGGCTTGAAGCACGTATCGTTTGGAGCCTTTAACGATTTGGCGAATCTCTTCCATCTGCTCGGCGTTGTGGATGGTTTCGATTACGGTGGTGCGGAATTCATAGTCCTTTGCCTTGGCGCGGACGAGGGCGATGGATTCTTGAATCTTTCCCGTGTCTGGAAAGCCGGTGACTTCGGAATAGGCGGAGAGACCGCATTTGATATCCATGGCCACATAGTCAACGAGAGGCAGGCATTCGGCGAGTCGCTCGGGATTGGACCCGTTGGTGTCGAGTTTGACGGCGAATCCAAACCGGGTTTTGAAAAGATCGATCAGCTTGGGCAAGTCGGCCCCGCACGTGGGCTCGCCGCCGGTAATGACAACCCCGTTGACCCACTCTTTCTTAAACTGGGTGCAGGCGGCCTCCAGTTTGTTCCAGGAGATTCCGGTCTGCTTCTTGCCCATCAGGCTGGCATTATGGCAAAAACCGCAGGCGAAGTTACACCCGCTCGTGAAGAAAACGGCGGCGAAGTGCTTGGGGTAGTCTACCATTGAGGGTTTTTCAAGGTAGGCATAGATGGAGCTCATGCTCGATGTGTGGCTCTGCGACATTTATAGAAAGTTGATACGCCGAGCGCGGAGGGAGGGGTCGCGCCCGACGTATCGGGGGTGTGAATTAGGCTGTTGTTTCGGTGAGGATGGATTGGATCATCTTGGGTGTAATCAACCCCTTGCCCACATCCGAATAGTCGGTTTGCAGTCCGAGATACTGATACAGCTTGGCTTTCCTGCAGAGGTCGTCCTTCGCTCCGGGGATTTGGGTGGGGAGCGGAAGAAATTCATCGGCTTCCGTGTCCCACTTGGTGACGAGCATGGCAGGAATGCGGGCGGGATTGATGCATTCCGCTTCGGCAAAGGCCACAAGGCCATCGATGCTTTCGACATCGCAGTAGAGTTTGTCGAAGTGGGCGTATTCCTCTTTGGCAAGCAGTTTGTCAAGCCGTTGGTTGAGAGTGTGGCATTTGTCGCAGCCCTGTTTCCCGAATACTTTGATTTGGTATTTTTCAGCCATGGTTTTTTTCCTTACTCAGCGGTTACGAGTTTTGGTTCCGTATCTTCAGCGGTGGTGATGTTGTATTTCCCGGCATGGCGGGCAAGCAGTTCGCCGTAGCGCTTGGACTTGTTCCAGTTCTGGATTTTACTGAAATAACCGACAACACGGGTTTCGCCAACCACATCGGTTGATCCACATTCCGGGCAGCTTTCGAGCAATCCACGGGTTTGGTGGTTGCAGTCTTCGCAGAAGGTGAATTCCGGCGACACGCAAACCTGCGCGGATTGCGTGCGGTGGAACACTTCGGTCATCAAGTGTGCGATGGAGTCGGCATCCGGGCGTTCCTCCCCGATGAAGCAGTGCGTAATGGCGCCGGATTCGATGAGGCTGTGGTATTTGGATTGCTCAATAATGCGGTCGACCATCGAAACATCTGCTTCGGCGGCGAGGTGGATGGAGTTGGTGTAGTATTCGGCATCTGCCGGGCCTTTGACGGTTTCCTTTGATTCTTCCGGGAAGTAGATTATGTCCGATTTGGCGAGGCGTCGTGCGGCGGATTCGGCGGGCGATTCCTCAAGGGTGAACTTAAGGTTATGTTTCTTCGTCAGCTTTTTAGTCTTGGTATACATGTATGCCACGATCTGGAGCCCGAGGCGTTGTGCCTGTTTTGTTTCGTGCAGCTCTTGGCCGATGAGAAACTTGACGGCATCGTTCACGCCGATGAGGCCGATGATGTAGGTGCAGTTATCGAGGTCGACATAGGGTTTCCCGTCGTTGGAGGCTTTGCCGATCTGCCAGAGCGGATGGCCGGGGCCGCTGAGCATTTCGGTGGCCTTGGTTTTCTTTTGCAGATGGGCATCGATGGCGAGTTCCATGGTGCGGTCGATTTCGCTGTAGAAGTTTTTAAGGATATCGCCGCCGGTCCGGGCCGCACGGTAGGCGGCCTGCGGAATATTGATGGTAACGTTCTGGAAGCCGCAGAAGCGCATGCATTCGGGGTGTTGCAACATGCGGTTGTCGGAGATGGTGGTGCGCAAACGGCAACAGGCGGAGAGCGTGACTTCGTCACGATCGAAGATGAAGTAGGTCGATCCGTTTTTGCTGGCGAGCTCGCAGGCTTCCTGATAGATCGCGAATTGCTTGGGGTCCTCGAAGGTTTCATCGGAGACATGGAAGTCGCACTTCGGAAATTCAAAAATGCGGCCATTGGCATCGCCTTCGCCGAAGACGTTGAGCAACGCGCGGCAGAAGTCCTGCGCTTCCTGGGTATAGTCGGAGTAGGTGACGATCCGTTCGCCGTTCTTTTCCAGGTTGGCGCTGGTGGCGGGGTCGAAGACCATGCCTTCGGTCTCGTCGGGCAGCTCGCGCAGGACGAGGCGCTTGCCGATTTCCGGATCGTCATAGTAGAGATCCATCATTCGGTATCCGCCGGAGTCCACTTCATCGCGCAGGAGTTCTTCAAGCTCGACGATGCGGCCGTCCTGAAGGCGTAGCTGGTAATGTCCGCCGGGGCCGATGGCCGGAACTTTTTTGAGATAGCTCGGAACGCCGGTGTGGATGTTGAAGTCGAGGAACAGGGTTTGGCCGCCGCGCGAAAAGGCATTTTGCGAGCCATTGAAAATGAGCTCCTGCGCAACCTGCTTAAGCTCTTGTTCGTTCATGCCGACGAGCAGGGGGGCGTAGAGGATATTGATGTAGGCGATGCCCAGTGCGCCGGCATAGTTGGCCTGCATGGAGGCGAGGAAGGTGTTGAGGTGTCCGGTCAGGACGGAGGCGGAGCGGGCGGGCTTCGACTCGGTATTGAGGTTGATCAAGCCCGTGAGTCCGTATTTCTTGACATACTCGATGGAGTGCGAGGAGCAGTAGACGCGCGTTGGATAGCCGAGGTCGTGCAGGTGCACGGCGCCGGTGTCGTGGGCGCGTTTGACCTCGGAACTGAAGATGGTGTCGAGCGCCCATTGTTTAAGGACGAGCTCGGCAATACCCATATTGACGGCTTCGGGATTGTTGTTGACGATGTTCGAGTTTTCGGTCGACTTCGTGAACATCAGGTTTTCGAGAAAGTCCTTGGAGACCCGATAGAGGGAGAGATCTCGCAATTGGTGGGAAAACCCGCGCTCCATGAGTTCATTGTTGACCAGCTCGCGGATGAGCGAGGTGTTAACGATGGTCATGTCGCTGGAAATAATCCGGTTTTCGACGCTTTTGGCAATGTTGATGGCCAGCTCGACGGAGAGGTCGGTCTTGTCGAGGATTTGTTTAACGATGCGTTTTCGGTCCCAGGGGAGGTTGACGTTGCTGGTGGAGGACTCGACGAGCAGGAGACTGGCATCGGTAACGTCGATTTCGCGGGAGGTGTCATCACCGCGCACGCGGATGTTTCGGCGCGCCATTTCGCGCTGTTTGCGGTAGCGTTTGTATGCGGCCACGGTGAGGGTTTCACCATTTTCAGCAAGAAGGATTTCGACGAGATCCTGCACATCTTCGATTTTAGGGATGCACTTGCCGTTTTCGTCGGGGTGAACAAAAAATTCACACTGGGGGGTGCTGAGTTGCTGAAGGACCTGTCGGGAAACCTTGGAAGCCATGCCTTCGTTTTTTGGAACATGGTGTTTTCGAGCCACTTCATCGACGGCCCGGTCAATGGCGAGTTCGATTTTTTGCCAGCTGAACGGAACCACAAGTCCTGAACGCTTCTGGAACCCGTCAAATACGGTGGTTGTATGCCCTTTATTCCCTGACATGCTATTTCCCCTTTGTTTGTATGTAATTTCCCTAAAAAACAGCGATTTGATCGGTTGAACGAAAATAAAAATACGCAAAGGAATGTATGATTGTCAAGGGGATGACACAATATATTGTGGTTTCTTGCAAAAAGAGGGGCTTTTATCATAAATACGGGCTTCGACTATGGAATTACCCGCGAAAAGAATTTTTGAGAGGATATGGCGTTGAAAATGCTAGAGATTAAAGGCATGTTCAAGGAGTTCAAGGCGTTGGAGCGTGGAGGAGAGAAAAGATGATTCCTGGATGGTTAAGTTTGGTTGATGTCGTGTTTTTAGGTGTGGCACTAATGCTTGCTCTGGGCGGATTCCAGAAAGGGTTTGCGGAGCAGGTGGCACACATCATCACGTTCGTGGCCATGGGGCTGACGCTGTTTTTTGCCTATCCCGTCATTTTCAGCTATTTTGGCCGAGTTTTTCGGAATCTGGATGAAACCTATATGATGTGGCTGATACTCGCTGGACTGGCGGTGCTCACCATCGGCTTTTTCATCCTTGTCAGCAAGCTGCTGGCAAATGTGCTGAAAACACAAATCTCCGACCGGTCGGATCATGTCTACGGGTTTATCCTTGGGTTTATTCGCGGGAGCTTGTTCGCCTTGTTCATCATGATTTTTCTAGTGATGCTTGGAACGCCAAAGTTCTACGACAGCTTCAGGGTGAAGTCTTATGTCGGGAGGCTGGTGTGCTATGAAATAGTTCCTCGCATCCAACCGCATCTTCCGGCGGCAAAGATGGAAGAAATCAACAGGATGAAAGAGACCCTTCTCCAGCGGGAGGATGCCGGCGTTTACTTTGAGTGAGCGTTGAAAACAAATTCTTTCACGCCTCATCCTTCTGCTTAATGATCAGCAGGAAAAACAGCTGGGTGTCGTACTTCGTCATCACAACGAGCGAGAGTGTTGCGAGGAATAGTGAGAGAATGCTGAGGGTGGTCAGCCCCGCCAATCCCGCCACAAAAATGCAGATGAAGCCGACCGCGAACAGCGCCAGATAGACATTCCTTCGGAATCGTGCGGCGTGGATGAATTTCTTGCGACACGTTGCGTCGAACGCCTCGTGCAGAAAGCGTTCGTTGTTCAAATCCCCAAGCTCCCTTAGCTTCATTTCGCCCTCCAGATTTTCGTGTTTGATTCGAAAAGTTTAAAGACTGAAAGGAACAACTGCAACCCTTCGAACTGAAATTCTGAACGGGAAACGTTGAGGCCGGGGCGGGGGATGGGGTATTCCTGATGCATGGCGATGATCCCAAAAGAGACGATCGAAGAAATACGCTCCCGCTGCAACGTGGTGGAGGTGGTGGGATCCTATCTGCCCCAGCTCCGCCGCCGGGGTTCCACGTTCAAGTGCAACTGCCCGTTCCATAATGAGAAAACGCCGTCGTTCACCGTCAACGAACTTCGCCAAATCTTCCATTGCTTCGGTTGCGGCGCGGGCGGTGATGTGTTCCGTTTTGTGATGGACTATGAAAAGGTGGATTTTGTTACTGCGGTCAAGATTCTTGCCGAACGTGCCGGGGTGGAAATCACCTATGAAGGGGGGCAACCTGAAAATAGCG
>JAOZKS010000228.1 GCA_029935255.1 Pontiella sp. | reverse complement strand
CCTCAAATTCATGCACGGATGGGATCACAGCTTCAAGCGCCTGTTCACCGTCGTAAGAGTATCGCTTTGGCGTCGCTGGAACCTGCCCGCCTTGCTGGAGTCCTATGGGACAGCCATCTGTTTAAAACGGGGAATCATCATTACCCTTCAACAAAAAATCGGAATCGACTAAATGAATCGAACATCAAAAACCTTAACCAAAACGGGCGCTTACACTCCGTTAGCGTCCTCTATGGGATGACACTGAAACTCAAACCAACTAAACTGTTACAACCACTTCCGAGAAAAACTTTTTTTTTTGGGGGGGGGGGCTGTCTAACTGAACTAATTTGCTTGCGTCCCCATAATTGATGCAAGATTCAAGGTTGTGGACCAAAGAGACTAAGGGAGTTAAAGACGCTAAACAGGCGCTTACACTCCGTTAACGTTCTCTATGGGATGACACTGTTTCATGATTAATGGGTGATAGTGTGTTTTTTTAATGGCTTATCAGGATATCTGGAGGGGAGCTGATGAAGAAAAGGAATGAGCGCGCGATAGAACAACTGCTGAAAAAGGCAGGCGTCCTGGTTTCATCGCTATCCGAGATCTCACCCCGAACCAACGAGGAAACAAGAAAAATGAAGAAAATATTAATTTATTTGGTCGGTGTTTTGATGTGCTGCACCCCCGGTGTTGCAAATCTACAAACAGCATCTGTCTTTACTGACAACATGGTGTTGCAGCGCGGCAAGACTGTTCCCGTATGGGGAACTGGGAATGTCGGTGAAAGTGTTTCGGTTTCGTTTGATGGGCAAGTTAAATTGACGACCGTTGATGGCGACGGCAAGTGGCGCGTGGATTTTGATCCGCTCCTCGCCAATGCTGCCGAGCAGCAGCTGGTCGTTGACGGGGCGTCCAACACCATTACACTCAACGGGGTTCTTGTCGGGGATGTGTGGCTGGCTTCTGGGCAGTCGAATATGAAAGCCACTCTGCGCGGCACTCAGGACAACGGCATTTTTGTGACCAACGCGACTAATAACCTTATCCGTTTTCTGCATATCCCCATTGTTTCTTCGACCCAGCCGCAGGATTCATTTAGTGCCTCTTGGCAGGTTTCCTCTTCCGAAATGGTGGTTTCTTTGAGCGCCATTGCCGTTATTTTTTCCCAGCGGGTTCAACCCGAGACCGGCGTTCCGCTTGGTATGGTTATTGCCGCAGTAGGAGGCACCCCTGTCGGAAGTTGGGTTTCGACCGAAACCTATGCAGCTCCGCCTTTTGCGGAGACAAAAGCGTATTGGGATACTCTTCTTGCGAACTGGGATGCCGATAAACTTGGCTTGCTGCAGGATCGGCTGGATCGCTATTTAACGATACCTGACACGGCTGCAGCCTATGATATTCAACACCCCTCGACGGGTAGAGGCTTTCCTGCTGGATGCTATAATGGAATGATCCACCCTCTCTTTCCGTTCAGCCTGAAGGGATTCCTCTGGCGGCAGGGAGAGGCCAACTGGAAACGTGGCGAACAGTACCGCCACTTGATGCCTTTCATGATCGATGAGTGGCGCACGAATTTTGAGCAGCCCGGCCTGCCGTTCATTCAAGCCCAACTTCCGCAAGTAAGGGCCATTGTCCCGCTGCCGGGAGACAGCTATGTGGCGGAACTGCGGGAATCACAGTATATATTGACGCAGACGCAGACCAATGTCGATATGGCGGTTTTGATTGATACCAATGCAGATGGGGCGCTTCATCCCCCGAACAAGCAGCTCGCTGGCGGGCGGATGGCGGCTTTGGCTCTGGCCAAGGTCTACCACCAAGCGGTTCCGCATCAAGGTCCGCTTTACAGTGGAATGCAGATATCGAACAATACTATTCGGCTTTCATTTGATTATTTGTATGGCGGTTTGATCGTTGGCAATCGTGAAACGCTGACTAGTCTTGTGGTCTCCAATACCCCAAACGCATTGATTACCAACTTTTCCGTAGCCGGTTCGGATCAGGTTTTTCACTGGGCCACGGCAATGATCGAGGGTACCAACATCGTGGTTTCAGCACCGGAAGTTTCAAATCCGATGGCGGCACGCTATGCTTGGGCGAATAACCCACATGGATGCAACCTGTATAATGACGAGGGATTCCCCGCCGTACCGTTTCGCACCGACAACTGGCCTTTGTCGACGCTGGGCGAGGTAGAGCCCGGGATTCCCAGTTTTAGCTACATCGACGGCGAGGTGCTGGAAGTGCAAACTGTGGGGTCGGGACTGGTAACCCGTACGCCGACCACCGCCTATCCTTATTTCGAGTCGGGAGTTTATGGTGTCTATCGCTCCGGCACATCCGTTGAACTGGTTGCGGATCCGGACATTATCTGGCAGTTCATGGGTTGGAGCGGTGATGCCACTGGATCGTCGACCAATATTAGTGTGGTCGTGAACTCTGAAAAGTCGGTGACGGCCACCTTTGTCGAAGATGGTAATGATCCGCCAACCTTTAATTCCGATCCCGTGGTCGAAGTGGATGCGATTGAAGGTATGGACTACAGTGCAACGCTGGCCGACAACGCCAGCGATCTCAACAGCGATTCACTGAACTTTAGCCTACTTCCAGGCGGATCGGCGTGGCTGTCGGTTTCCACCAACGGCGTGCTTTCCGGAATACCCGGCAGTGGCGACGTTGGAACCAATACATGGACGGTGCAGGTGAATGACGGAAACGGAGGAACAAACCAAGCCTCACTTAAAATTGAGGTGATCGCCGCGGGGCTGGTGCATCATGGTTTATTCGGGCCAATAGACGATAGCTTTGTGAACATAGGATCCCCGGATATCAATCGAGGAGGACGGCTGTATCTGCTCATCCGGTCGGAGGGCAGTACCTCCCATGACCGCCGGGGTTTTATGAAGTTTGATCTAAGCAATCTGCAGGGTACGGTCACGAGCGCAAAGCTTAAGTTATATTCCGAATCGATCGACGAGGAGGTTTTTGTCAGAGCGCTGTCCGATAATGGGTGGAGCGAATCAACGCTCACTTGGAACAATGCGCCCTGGGCCTCGGTCGGCACCACAATCATCGCCAGCGGCATCGCCTCGGTAGATAGCTGGTTTGAGATCGACCTAACGGACTCTATTACCAATGCAGGCCTATATAGTTTTACGTTGGAAATCCTGGGTGGATTTAATGGAAGCTACCTAACCAGCAGTGAGGCCGCCACCAACACGCCGATACTGGAGATCACGACGGTCACGGGCGGCGGATCCACTAATCCGCCACCTGTATCCGAGATTGTTCCAATCAACTTCGGCTCGGACATTGTGCTGCAATGGGCGGGCGTGTCCGGACAGACCTATACCATTTTGTCCGCCACTAATCTTTTAAGTGGGGAGTGGAGTACAAACCGTATCGATATTCCGGCGATTGAGCCTCTCAACTCGGCAACGATTTCCGTGGATTCCGTGCAAGGATTTTATAAGATCGAAGTGAATTAATACGGCAATTCTAATTATGCCCTAAAGACACTGCCCTCCCATAGAGGGCACTAAACGAATATGAATGCCCGGTTTCATTTGGTCGATTCCGATTTTTTGTTGAACGTTAATGATGGTTTCTCGTTTTGAACATCGGGCTGTCCCATAGGATTTAAGAAAGGCGGACAGGTTCCATCGATGCCAAAGCGATGCGCGTCTGCTTAATCTCCTTGAAGAACACCTCAATGTCCCAACGGCTACGGTAGGGTTCGGCAACCGACCATGCGCTCCATTTAAAAGTTGTTCGTTATAAAAGCAATCTCATCGCGCAAGATGCGTTTTTTTCCGTGGTTTCGAGCACGCGCACCACGTTGTGCTGCATGTTGTCCTTGGCCCGGCCCACCCACCAAATGCCGCGCTCGTCAAGTTTCAACCCAATGGACTTTCGAGGGCATCTGGTCGGCAAAGGGGAACTGGCCATGGACGACCTCGTGTTAAAGAGGGATAAAAGCAATGTATTTGTGTTTCATGATTATCTAATAGTTGCAATAAACGGAAGGTATTGTTTTTTTAATGGATTATCAGGATATCTGGAGGGGATCTGATGAAGAAAAGGAATGAGCGCGCGATAGAACAACTGCTGAAAAAGGCAGGCGTCCGGTTTGCATCGTTGGTCGAGGTGTCGCTGACCACGATCCGCAACGCGCAGCGCGGAGCGTTTCCAGATATGCGCATGATCGATCTCGCCCCGAACCAATGCGACGCCTTTCTGCGACAGCCCATTCTTCAAGACCTGCTTTGCACGCGCGTGGGTTTTCAGGGGCCATCGCCTGCGCACTACATTCCCCGTCCCGCCGGGAGCCGGGACCACATTCTGATTTTTTGCACCGCCGGTCGGGGTTGGTTGGAGCTGAAGGGTCAAGAGTGGCCCGTCAACAAGAACGATGCGTTTCTGATTCCGCAGGGCACTCCGCATATCTACGGAGCCGATCCCGACCTGCCATGGGCAAACTATTGGGTTCATTTCCGGGGGCGGCAGGGAGCCGCGTTCGCGAATCTGATAAGCGGAAGGGATTCGCCGGTCATCCATCTGCCTCGGAATGAGGAGGTGGTAGCCTACGTTGAACAGCTTTATCAATACATGGGTAATGTCCATGCCGATTCCGCGTTGATTGCCGCGTCCGGAGCACTGAGCCAGCTGTTGTGTCTGATTCAGTTTCGGATGGGAACGGCCGAGCCGAAAGGTCGAACTGCGGAGGAGGGCATTGAAAAAAGCATCGACTTCATGCACAAGAACCTAGCGAAGACACTGAGGCTGGGCGATCTCGCGAAGAT
>JAOZKS010000607.1 GCA_029935255.1 Pontiella sp. | reverse complement strand
CGGAAAGATGGTCGGAAACTTCTATGCGGGCGGAAAGGACGTGCTCTACCGGTTCCTTCGCCGCGAAGATATCAACTGGCGCGCGATCTGTTTTTCCGTTTTTAAGGCGGCCTATGATCGGCACGCTCTGGGGAGCGGATCCGATACGGCATTTGTGGTGGACGACACCTTGAAGCATCGGCGGGGAAAGAAAGTCGAAGGCGTCTCTTCGCATTTTGACCATACCGAGTGCCGACACGTACTTGGCCAGCAGGTGCTGCAGTTCGGACTCGCCTCAGCAAAAGGTTTCCTTCCGGTTTTTCAGCAAATCTACATCGGAAACAAAAAGGTGCAAGGCCTCGTCAGTACGTTCAAAGATCAGCGTTGTGCCGTCGCGAAGGATTTTAAAATCGCCATGGGGAAAAACAAAAATGAGATGCTACGCGCCATGCTCCAAAAAGCAATCCGCCAAGGCGTCAAGGCCGTACATCTGCTTGGAGACTCTTGGTTCGGGAACAAAGGCAACATCCGCACCGCCATTGAGCTGGGACTGAAAGCCATCTTTATGATGAAGCGGGGCAATCTCTCCTATCGTTTTCAGGGGCGCGACTACACGGCGAAGATGCTTTACACGCTGGTGAGAAGAAAAATGAAAGCCGCTCCCGGACAGCGATTCCTTACCTACGCCCTTGTCGTCGAAATAAACCTGTCTGTAGACGGTGAGACCGAGCAGTGGGTTGCGGTAAAACTACTTTTCAGCAAGCCCCGTCGGGAAAACAACGATACATGGGTTGTGCTGCTTTGCACCGACACCGCCTATTGCGCCGAACGGATTCTTGAAATCTACGCCCTGCGCTGGAGCATCGAAGTGTACTTCAAAGAGGTAAAGCAGGGAATGGGGTGGATGAAAGAGCAATCGGGCCGCTACACGGTGCACTATGCCTCAATCCATCTCGCCGCCATCCGCTACCTACTCATCTACAGCCTCATGCTTGACGACGGGCGGCTGAGATTTGGAGAAATGCGCAACCGGATTACCGGAGCCATTGAGCAGCTCGGTTTTGCCGCCGTTCTATGGGAATTTTTCAAGGCTTTGCTCAACGGAGTCCTCGACCGTTTTCGAAATGCATTGGGCGGGGAAATGCTCGATACCATCAAAACTACGATCCATACCACGATTGAAGAATTTCTATTCAACGCGCTCCAGATTGATAACGAATCGGTTTGCGCTCAACTTAAAGCAGAGCAAATGGGAGAACTCTGACGCGAGAAATCTGCGGGAAAATGAAATGCGAAATGTGAGTAAAAACACTGAAAAGGAAAGAGCAGCGGGTTGCTCAGGCGCGAGCGAAGTCAGA
>JAOZKS010000606.1 GCA_029935255.1 Pontiella sp. | reverse complement strand
TTTGGCACCGATGCGGCGGTGTTCGAAAATGTATTCTTCGATGTGGAGAGCGGTACGGGTGGAAATAAGTTTAAGGGCGACTACCATCTGTTTGCCAAGAATACGGCGTTTGATTGCTTCGTAGCTATTCCGAAAGGATACGGTGATACCGATGTTCATAATGCACATTCCCTGGTTTGCAATAACTTGGTTGACCATCTGGTGGAATGGAATATGAAGAACCGGGTTGAAGGTATCCCTGCGCGCATGATCAGCAATGTGAGTGGAGGTGGTTCCGCGCGCCGGTTGTTGCGAGATCCAGACAACTTTGATTTTCGCCCGAAGGCACAATCGGTAGTACTGATCAATCGGGGCAAGCCCATCGATCGGGCCGATCTTCCGGGCAAGGTGATTCGGCTTCCTGAAATGGAATTTGCCGGGACGAACCCGGATATCGGAGCCTATGAACAGGAGGCTTCCTGCTATTGGATTCCGGGGTGCAATTTTCCGAATGCCTCCGCTCCTGTGCCGCCGAACGGTGCGCATGAGGTAAAGCTGGATGCCGACCTGATGTGGTTGAATGGCCGCGATGCGGAAAGGCATCAGGTTTATCTCGCTCCGGCCGAAGCCCCGGAACTGCCGCTGGTTGGGACACTTCAGGCGGACGCCAACATATTTGATCCGGGCACGCTGGTTCCGGAAAAAAGCTATCGATGGCGGGTCGATGCCGTCGCTGCGGATGGTGGCGTGCGGAAGGGCGCCGAGTGGGTGTTCCAAGTGGAGCCGGCTCATGAGATCGCGCTTAAATAAGGAAAATGGAGATCGGTTGATGGTCGATATTCTTGTATAGGTTTCTCCTATGAAAGAGAGCCCGTTCAGCCCTCATGAGACGTTGCCGGAACTGATTCCCGGCCTTGAAAACCTGTACGATAGCGATTGGCTTGAGCCATCCGCAGGCGAAGAGGAATTCCTTTACCCAATTTCAAGAATGCTGGAGGAAGTGCCGCAGCATTATGCCGAGGAATCCTTTGTCAAGGCCGGCGGGGAAAAGCGAATTTTTAAAGTACGCGATCTGCGCGCCGACCGGGTGGTGGCGCTGGCCCGACCCATCGAGGAGGCAACCAACGAGCAGAAGGAGCAGTTTCTTCGCGAGGCCCGGCTCACGGCCTGCCTGCAGCACCCCAGCATTATCTCGGTTTATGACATTGGTTTCGATGCGGATGGTGACGCCTTTTTTACGATGGAGTTCATTCATGGCGATACCCTTAAGGATATCGTCGAAAAACTGGATGCCGGAGATCCCGTCTGCACACAACGCTTTCCGTTGCCTCGGTTGCTCGAATTATTTGTCAAGGTATGT
>JAOZKS010000227.1 GCA_029935255.1 Pontiella sp. | reverse complement strand
CGGTGTTTTGGCATCGAGCACATCTCCGCAGATGAGGTGAACCCGACTCTTCTGTTCATCCGAGAGTTCGGCAAGATTATATTTCACGCCCCAGTCGAGCGTGGGTTGGTGGAAGTCGATGCCCCAGGCCTGGTGATTTTTATTGCGTTGAACCCAGCGGGTGGCGAGCTTGGCGGTTCCGCAAAAATCTTCGCGGAGGGTCAATGGTTTGCGTTTCCAGTGCTTGGCATAGACGCGCTTGGCAAAGTCGAGGTCGGTGTCGACGTTTTGGACGGAGGCTTCGTAGAGCCAGTGGAGGTCGGGGGCGGTTTTTTTCGGTTTCGTCATGGGTTAACTGCATTGGGTATAGATTGCGCGGAGGCCTTCGATCAGGTTTTCATTTGCACAGAGCACATTGCAGGCATGGGGTTCGTTGCGGAGGGGATAGAGCGAGAGCACGGCACCCGCCTGCTCGGCAATCAATCCGGCGGCGGCGTGATCCCAGAGATAGATGCTGGTTTCGAAGAAGCCATCGCCGTTTCCGGCAGCTACATGGCAGAGGTCGAGCGCGGCCGACCCGTTGATTCGCACCTTTTGCGTATTGAGTGCCAGCATGTTGAACATATCGAAGTGGGGTTCGTGGGCGGTCTTCATGTGTTTCGAGATGCCGGTGAAGATCATGGCATCTTGGAGGTCTTGTGTTTTCGAGACCTGAATGGGCTCGCCGTTGAGTTTGGCTGGCTCTTCGATGTGTGCGGTATAATAGTCTTCGAACTCCGGGGCGAAAACGCAACCGGCGAGGACTCGTTCGTTACGGCGTACCGCGACTGAAACACACCAGTAGGGGAAGCCGTGGGTGTAGTTCATGGTGCCGTCGATCGGATCGATAATCCATTCATACTCACCGGCCGCGCTTCGGCGGATATCTTCTTCGCCGAGAATTCCGTGGTCGGGAAACTCGGAGGCAATCATTTCTTCCGCAATCCTTTGACACTCGACATCGAGCACGAGCTTAACGTCGTGGGCGAAGGTTTCGTTGCTCTCTGTGCGGCGGGCCTTGTTTGCCATCGCGTGGTTTCCGGCGGCCTGTGCCGCGCAAATGGCGATGTCGAGCAGGTGGGTGAGGGGAATCTTTTTCATGTCGGCTATTAAGCCCCCACCGCAGGCGTTGCCTGGGATGGAGTTGGGTTCTTGTTGGGCAGGGTGTTGGTGAAGGAGAGGTCGAAGGCGCGCGGGGGGCTGAAGATAATGTGGGCAATCATGGCCTGCTTAAGATTATTCTTTCCCTTGATCTTGAAGCGGGCAGGCGAGGGGTTCGCGGAGCGCATGGGAGGGGGCTCCCGACGAACCTTTGCGGGCTCGGGTGCAACAAAAGGAATGATTTCCGCATCATGCTCTTCTTTTTGGGCCTCCTCTTGGGTTTGATCGAACTCGGTCATTTCCTGAGCATAGTCGGGGCGTTCAAATCCTTCCGGAAGGTCGGGAAGGGTTTGCGGTTTCGGCTCCATCTGTTCCGCCAGATCCGCAAAAAACCGTTCGAGCGTTGATGGCGTGCGTTCGGGTTGGATCCGGTTGGGGGCGGTTTTCTTTTTCGATTTTCCGCCCTTCTCGATGAAGAACTTGAACACGTTCACCACCACGATGACCAAAACGAAAATTAAGGTAACTAGTTCTTCCATCTCGATTCCTCAAAGGTTGTCCACCGATTGCGCAGATGGGGTGTCGGTGTCATCTGCGTAATCGGTGGAGATGAATCCTATTTGTTGTCTTCACCTTCGTCGTTGTCTCCGGAGAGGGATTCACGCATGGAGGTGTCGGCCATGATGTTTTCCATCTTATAGAAGTCCATCACGCCCAGGTTGCCTTTGCGGAAGGCTTCGGCCATGGCGAGGGGAACCTCGGCTTTGGCTTCGATGACTTTGGCCTGCATTTTCTGAACGCGGGCGCGCATTTCCTGTTCCTCGGCGATGGCCATGGCGCGGCGGCCTTCGGCCTCGGCCTGGCGCATGATCTTGTCGGCCTCGGCGCGGTCGGCTTCGAGCTTTGCGCCGACGTTGGCGATCTGCCCGACCCCGGCGACGGAGACGTCGGCGATGTCGATCGAAACAATCTCGAAGGCGGTCTGGGCATCGAGTCCGCTTTCGAGTACGCGGCGGCTGATGGCATCGGGGTTTTCGAGTGCGTCTTTGTAGGATGGCATGGAGCCAATGGCGCTGACAATGCCTTGGCCAACGCGGGCGATGATGGTGTCTTCGGTGGCACCGCCGACGAGGCTTTCGAGGTTGGTCCGCACGGTTACGCGTGCTTTGATGAGCAGGCGGATGCCGTCCTTGGCGACGGCATCAAGCATGCCGCTCGCGGATTTGGTCGGGTCGGGGCAGTCGATGACCTTCGGGTTCACGCTGGTCTGCACGGCTTCGATAATGTTGCGGCCGGCGAGGTCGATGGCGGCAGCCTGCTGGAATTTAAGCGTAATGTTGGCCTTGTCGGCGGCGATCATGGCGCGTACCACGTTCTGCATGCTGCCGCCGGCGAGGTAGTGGGCTTCGAGCATGCCGGTGGAGACCTCAATCCCGGCTTTGATGGCCGAGATGTAGGTGAGCACCACTTGCTGGGGTGGAACGCGGCGCAGCTTCATGCCGATGAGATCGCTCCAGATGCGGACCGGGGCTTGTGAGGCATAGGCCCTGACCCAGAGAAGCGCAACGGACATAACGATGGCGATGATCACCATGATGACGATGACGGCGAGAATACTTCCTACTAGGATAATTTGATCCATTATTTTTCCTCCTGTTCGTGGTTGGTGTTTTGATTTTTCATTTTTTCAAGCTGTTTGAGTTCTTCGGGAATCTGGATGATCATGCGGCGGTTTTGGAAGAGGCCGAGCAGCAAGGCGCCCGAGCCTATGCTGACCACGGCGACCTGTACGGACCAGCTGATGGCCGGGATGGAGGTGGCGATGTAGATGACGGCCAGGCCGAGGACCATCGCCATTAGAACATGGCCGATGGAGGTGCTGCCGGAGCGAAGGATGAGGGTTCCGATGACCAGGCCCATGATGATTCGGCTGGTGTAGACCATGAACGCCCATCCTCCGAGCAGCAGTGCGCCCAGCGGGATTCCAATGATGGAGGAGATGCTCATGAGGCCAAACACGGGAAGTGCGATGGAGAAGAGCGCTCCGACCCATAGGCATTTCCAGGGCACGGTTCGGACGAGCTGAGAGGACATGGCGGTCGTCATGGGGAATAAGGTAATGAACGGGATGCCGGCAATCAGTGCGGCCAGAAACCACAGGGCATGGGAGAGCATCCGTGTTTTGGAAAAAGCGGGCGTGGCTGGAGGAATGGTGCGCTTGATCGTGCCGGAAACAATGCCTTGGGCGGGAACGAGTTCTTTGCTGGTGGTATAGGTCAGGTTGCCGCCAATGCGGGTGTCGCGCTGGAGAATGATTTCCGGGGCGATGATGTCGAGGTTGCCTTCGATGATCCCCGAGATGGTAACCATGCGGCTGGCGGTAATGGAAACACTTCCCAGGGTTGTTCCTTCCAGAATGATGCTGTTGCCGAGTAATTTAACGCTGCCGTGAATGGTCGCTTCCGGCGTGATTTTAAGGGTGTCGCCCACAGCCAATACGTTGCCGCCAACCGTCCCGCCGATCTGGACTGTTTTGCCCATCAAACGGACGTTGTGCCGGGCATCACCCGAAAGATCAACATTTCCGCCCATGCCCCAAATATTACGTTCGAAGTTTCCGCCTAGAGCCATGCGGGTGCCGGAGAGTACGAACAGGTCGTCCTTCACGAGGCCGTTAATGCTGGCATCGACGGCATAGACCCACTGTTCTTCAACTAAGGTTTCATCCGTCGCGATGTCGTAGCTGTTCGTGGAGATGAAGCTGATGGCTTGCGCCTGCACGCAAAGTAGGAGCGTGGTGAAAAACAATGGAAGGTTGAATTGCATAATTAAACTTTCACAACGGAGACATGGCCATCGTCGGTTGAGGAAATCTTTACGGGCTGCCCGGCTTCGACCCACTCGCCATCGGCCACGACATCGATGCGTTTTCCGTCGAAGCGGGCAATGCCGGCCGGGCGCAGGGTCGAGACGGCTTCGCCTGTCGTTCCGACGGCGAATGCATCGACATCGGTGTGCGCCTTAAAGGTTTCCGTACTTTCGGAAAGCGAGAGGCTTTTCCCAATCCTGCTTTTCGGGAAAAACTTGATCCAAATGATGAAGGTAAAAACGCCAAAAACGAGGAGCACGACGGCGCTGAGCATGTTCCACGGGGTCTCGAACTTAACCATCCCGATAATGGCGGCAATCAGCCACGCCACGGCACCGATACTACCCAGTATTCCGCCGGGAATAAAAATCTCCATACCAATGAGTACAAAACCCACCAGCAATAATGTGATGTATAGCGTTATTGGATCCATGGGAAGATACTATGGCGAAGCGTACGGGAATGGAAGGCGGATTCGTGGAAACCTCAATTACCCCACCATATTGAGGGCGAGAATGCTCACGGTATTGAAGAGGGTGTGCATGCCGATGCTGACCCAAAGCGAGCCTGTGCGCCAGTAGGCGAGGCAGAGTGCGACCGAGAGCAGGAAGAGCGGCACGACCGACGGCAGGTGAAAGTGCATCAGCGCAAAGAGCAACGAGACCAGCACGGTGCTTCCCGCAAGTCCAACGCGCTTTACAAGGAAGGGGAATGCAATGCCGCGAAAGATCAGCTCTTCGTATAGCGGAGCAACGATGATCGCCATCAGAATATAGAGAATTTCCAGCCACGACAACTCCTGGGCAACGATCTGGGCAATCTCCTGCAGTTC
>JAOZKS010000226.1 GCA_029935255.1 Pontiella sp. | reverse complement strand
ATGGCCTGCCCGAGTTCTTTGCCAACCTTAAGAGTGTCTCCTTCATTGCCGAATTCGATCCCTTCGAAAAATATTTTGCGGATGAACGCAACGTTTTGGTGAGCGAGATGATGGAAGCCAATGCCCGGACGGTGCCGCTGGACCATACCCTCATGGAAATCGTCTTCGATTTGGCCATTCAGCCATACACCAAACTGTATGTTGTGGATGAAGCAGGCCGCTGGGTCGGCACGATCAACAAAGGCACCGTCCTCGACAACGTCATCAACTACTAAATTCCGGAGTGTTCAAATGCTAGTCCCTATCCTTGTATTTCTAGTGGTCTATTTTTTTATCGCCACCGAGATCATCGACAAGACCATCGCGGCGCTTATTGGCGCGGGTCTGATGATCGGTCTGCACCTCGTCGGCTACGAAGAGGCGCTGCATGCCATCGATATGAACGTGTTGTTTCTTTTGATCGGCATGATGATCGTGGTGAACACGCTCACCGATACCGGCGTCTTTGAATGGCTGGCGATTAAGCTCGCGCGGTTAGCCAAGGGCAATGGTCTGGTGTTGGCGATCTTCTTCATGATCTTGACCGCCGTGCTCTCCGCATTTTTGGATAACGTGACGACCGTCATCCTGATGGCGCCGATCACGATCCTGCTTTGCCAGTTGCTTGAAATTCCGGCGGTTCCGATCCTGATCATGGAAGCGGTCTTTTCCAATATTGGCGGAACCGCGACGCTGGTTGGGGATCCTCCCAATATCTTGATCGGCTCGCAGACGCACCTTTCATTCAACGACTTCTTGATCAACCTGAGTCCGCCTGTGCTCGTTATGCTGGTGGTGCTGCTGGGCGTGATGGCGCTGATGTTCCGCAAGACCATCAAAACCACGGAGCAGACCCGCAAGCGCATCGAGCAGTCGCGCCCCGAAAAGGCGATCCTCCAGCCGTTGGTGCTGAAGAAGGCGCTCATCGTCTTTGGTCTGATCCTCGCCGGTTTCTTCGGGGGGCGCATGCTGGATATCGAGCCGGGCATTATCGCGTTGGTGGGGGCGATGGTCATGGTGCTGGTCTGCAAGAAGGACATTCACCATTCGCTCATCCATGTGGAATGGAACACCATCCTCTTCTTTGCCGGACTCTTCATGATGATTTCCGCGCTGGAACACAACCATGTGTTTGAAGCCATGGGCGATTATATCCTGCACATCTGTGGCGGCAACCTGATGGCCACCGCGCTGACGATCCTTTGGTTCAGTGCCATCGCCTCGGCGATTGTGGACAATATCCCTTTGGTGATGGCCATGATTCCGCTCGTAAAGGGCATTATCCCTATTTTTGCGCAACAGATGGGAATTGATGATCCTGCGCTCATTCAGGTTCAGATCGCGGAACCGCTGCTATGGTCCCTTGCGCTCGGGGCCTGTCTTGGAGGCAATGGAACCTTGGTGGGAGCCTCCGCCAATGTGGTGATTGCTCAGGTTGCCAACCGCAACGGCTGCCCTATCACCTTCTGGTCATTCACCAAATATGGATTTCCCTTCATGGTCGCCTCGCTGCTGATCGCCCATCTTTATATTTATCTGCGGTATTTCATGTAGGGGAAAATCAGGAAGCATACGCCCATGTTCAAGCCCAAGCTATTCACATTGTTGAAAGGATATGACCGTGCCTCTTTCGTGGCCGACGGTATAGCCGGCATCACCGTGGGTATTGTGGCGCTTCCGCTGGCGATGGCGTTTGCCATTGCCAGCGGCCTGCCACCGGAACGCGGGTTGTTCACGGCGATTGTCGCCGGGTTCCTGATCTCGCTGCTTGGCGGTAGCCGGGTGCAAATCGGCGGACCGACCGGTGCCTTCGTGGTGATTGTTTCCGGCATTGTGGCGCAGTACGGCTATGCCGGACTCTGCTGGGTGACCCTGATGGCGGGCGTGCTGTTGATACTCTTCGGCGTGTTCCGGCTGGGTGGCCTGATTCGCTTTATCCCGTTTCCGGTCACGACCGGTTTCACGACCGGCATTGCCGTGGTAATCTTTTCCACGCAGGTCAAGGATCTACTCGGACTTCATCTGGAAGAAATTCCTGTCGAATTCCTTCCGAAGTGGAGTGCCTATTTCCATGCATTGCAAACGGCATCGCCCGCTGCCGCCTTGTTGGGCATGGGCTCTGTCTTATTGATTTTTGCGCTGCGGCGGCACTTCCCCCGTGTGCCCGCCATGCTCACCTCCATGCTGGTGGCCACCGCCGCCGCAGCGCTTTTTCATTTGGATGTTGAGACGATCGGGAGCCGATTCGGCGACCTACCGCGCATGTTGCCCGCGCCCGGGGTTCCAGCCATTGGAATCGGCGAGCTGCGCCAACTTGTTCCTGCTGCCTTTACAGTGGCGCTGCTCGCGGCCATTGAATCGCTTCTTTCCGCCACCGTGGCCGACGGGATGATCGGCGGGCGGCACCGACCGAATGCGGAGCTGATCGCAACCGGTGCTGCCAACATCGGCAGCATTTTCTTCGGAGGGATTCCCGCGACAGGCGCGATTGCTCGCACCGCCACCAACGTCAAGGCCGGGGCGCGGACACCAGTCGCCGGCATGATCCACGCGCTGGTGCTGGCGCTGGTGCTGCTTGTCTGCGCGCCATTGGCCAAGTTGATCCCGCTGGCCTCTCTAGCCGGCATTCTTGTCGTCGTGAGCTACAACATGAGCGAACGGCATCATTTTGCCTCCATTCTCAAAGGACCCAAAAGCGATCGGCTGGTGCTGGTGTTGACCTTCCTGTTGACGGTGCTGGTCGATCTGACCGTTGCCGTTCAGGTGGGCGTTGTACTGTCTGCCCTGCTGTTTATTCGCCGGATGGCCGAGATCACTGACGTCAATATGATCACCAGCGCTGTGCGCGGCGATGAAGACGTTGCGGAAGATCCGCAGGCGATAGCATTGCGCGAGGTGCCCGCCGGGGTCGAGGTCTTCGAAGTCAACGGCCCGTTTTTCTTCGGCATGACCGATACGTTCTGGAACGCCTTGCGCAACGTCGAGCGCCCGGTTCCAGTGCTCGTCATCCGCATCCGCAATGTTCCAGCCATCGATGCCACCGGGCTGCATGTCCTCCAAGAGCTATACAAGAAGTGCCTCAAGGACAATACGCAATTGATCTTCTCGGGCGTGCTGGCGCAACCGCTGTCCGTCTTCACGCAATCGGGTTTCTTGCATGAGGTGGGAATAGAAAACTTTTTTGAATCCATTGACGAAGCGCTGGCCAAGGCAAAGGAAATATTGAATCAACCTCTAGAAAGGAGAAGAAAATGACTAACCGTAAACTCATCAACCAACTCATTCAATTGCAGGAATTGATCGTGGCGCGCATGCAAAAGAAGGCCGCGATGCCCAAGGCTCCACTGGGTGCGCTCGACGAAAACATTGCATTGCTCGGGGCGGATCTTCCGGCGGCCATCAAGAGCCATCTTAACCGGTTGCTCCAAAAAACACCGGAAGCCGTGGTACCCATTATTAACGAAAACTGCTCCGGGTGCGGTATTCAGCTAACCCATAGCCAGATCAACGACGTCCATCGCGCAGACGATCTTCACCGTTGCCTCAATTGCACGCGCTACCTCTATTATCCCTCCGAAATCGTCGCCCGCGAACGGGTCAGCCGAGCTTATGGCGAAAAGGCGCCGAAGGGGATTGCTCGATTTTCCGCCCCATCGTTGATGGTGGCTCCGCTGGTGGGAACAACCCCCGAAGAGGTGCTCGGTGAATTGTGCCAGCGGATGCAACGCGAGGCGTTTGTTGAAGACGGCAAGCATCTCTTGGAACTTGCATTGCAGCGCGAGGCGATCATCAGTACGGCGGTCGATAGCGGCATGGCCTTTCCGCACGTTCGCGGTGTTGACGGTGGTGGATTGGCAATGGCGTTGGGCATCCACAAGAAGGGGATTCATTTTGGCGGGCCGGGCCGGACGCTCACGCGCATCTTCTTTTTTATGGTCATCCCCACCGCCACCAGCGCGTTCTATCTCAAGCTTATTTCCGGACTCTCGCAAACCTTCCGCGAAAGGGATGCCCGCGAAGCACTGCTTTCCGCCTCCAACGAGGAGGAGCTCTGGAAGGTGTTGGTTCGCCAGACCCGAAAATCAATCAGATAGGGGGAAACTCCTGAAAAACGAAAGGAAGAGTCATGAATACAGTTGCATTTGTAGGTATGCCCGGCGGGAGCGAAATGATCATCGTGTTTGCAGTGATCCTGCTGCTGTTCGGAGCCAAGCGGTTGCCGGAGCTATCCCGAGCGCTGGGCAAGAGCCTCGGCGAATTCAAGAAGGGCCAGGAAGAGGGTGCCAGCCCCGATCCCGAGCCCGTTGAAACCAAGAACGAAGAATAGGAGAATCCGATGAAAGTACATTGTTCAAAAGCCTGTAGGACCCTCAAGGGCATGGTTTTCCCCCGGCATCACCACATTGGAGAAAAGCATGCTTCAATTTCCGAAATGGAAAAGCATCTGGTTGATAATGCAAGGCGTGTGTTTTACGACACCGGTCGGCAAGGCATCCGCGCTCCCCTCGGTCGCCACCATCCCTATTTCAAGATCGGGATTTAGGAAGCCGTTGACAGTTGGGGTATATTCTGACCCAAGGAAAGTTGAACTATGAAAAAGTGTCCATTCTGTGCCGAGGAAATCCAGGACGAGGCGATCAAGTGCAAGCACTGCGGTGAGTTTCTCGATGGGCGGCAGGCTCCCCCGCTGGCGAAGCCGAAGGGTCCATTTTATTTCAGCACCTCGTTCATTGTGATTTCGATCTGCTGCGTCGGCCCTTTGGCCCTGCCGCTGATTTGGTGGC
>JAOZKS010000225.1 GCA_029935255.1 Pontiella sp. | reverse complement strand
GGAAGGGAAAAGGAAACTGGAGAAAATGTTCAAATGTCTACACTGACACCTTTACCTGACACCTTTACCTGACACCTTTACCTGACCAAATGTCTACACTGACACCTCTGACACCTCTGACACCTTTACCCTGACACCTTTACCCATAAAATGGGTTTTTTAAGCCTGTGGGATTTGATTTTAGGCAACTCCTATTCTTTTCTTCCCTTGATTATGCCCTTTCGGGATGCCTTGTGTTTCGGTATGTTCTCCCTCTGTTTTTTTAATGAATGGAAGCGAATGGGGACTTTTGGGATGAAACACTTTTTTACGCTATTTACCGCTTTGCTTATGAGCAGTGCGGTTGCTTCGGAGTATACCAATATAGTTGATGATGGAATTGCCCGGACGATTACGAATGCCTGGGATGCGGGCGGCGATATGATCGTTGGGGATACTAATCCCAGCAACCTGCTGCAAATTATCAGCGGGGGTTCCCTGACCAACCTCGATGCCTATATCGGAAATACCGAAACATCATCGGATAATGCCGTGTCCGTAATCGGAACCAATGCGGTTTGGCTCAACCATGGGACTGTGTATGTCGGGAATGAAGGTTCGGACAATACGCTGACGATCACTAACGGCGGATTTGTTGGAACGACTGTGGAAGGGATTATTGGAAACTCGGCAGGCTCCACAGGAAACTCGGTGCTTGTGAGCGGTTCAAATTCATTGTGGTCGGTCGGACTTGTGGTGGTCGGAAATTCAGGAAGTTCAAATCGCCTTGTGGTTACGGATGGGGGGCAGGTTTGGAACTTTAATGGGATTATCGGGAGTTCTTCGAATTCATTGAATAATGAAGTGACGGTTAGCGGCAGCGGATCGGTCTGGAACAACTTCGAGAACAATTATGTTGGCTATGCCGGTTCAGGGAATACCTTGACGATTGAGGATGGCGGCGTGGTTTCCAATGCCAATGGATTTGTTGGTTATGAATCTGGAGCGTCGAACAATACCGTATCCGTTTCCGGAGCGGGTTCCAGATGGGATAATAGCGGGGCGCTGTATTTGGGCGCCGTGGGTGTGAGCAACAACAGCATCACCGTCGAAAATGATGGAACGATCTCCGCCGCCAAGCTAACGATCCATACCAACAACACCTTCAACCTGAACGCGGATGGAAACCTTGAAATCTCAGGCGGCTTCGATGCCGGGCAAAGCGGGTTTAACTGGGCTGATGGCGGACATCTCTCCGTGGCCAACGGTCTATCGGGCATCACTGAGCTGGATGGGTCGGACAAGGTGCTGATGCTGAGCGACGGTACGTGGGACACCGGTACGAACGATCTGTGGATCGGTGCCACTGGCGCGAACAATATGGTGGTGGTCACGAACAACGGTTCGGTGGAAACAACGGGCCGGTTCTTGGTCGGTTCCACGAGTGTAACGGAGACCAATAACCGTGTAATCATTGCGAATGGTGGAACGGTGACGGCCAATAACTTAGAGGTTTATGGGAATAACAGCCTCAATCTGAACGCAGGCGGCACCTTGGCCATGTCGGGGGACTTCAACGCTTCCGCTCTTTTGGCTAAATTTGATTGGGAGGGCGGTACCTTTTCCATAGGCGGCGACCTGACGGGGTTGGCCGGACTTCACGGAACCAACCAATTGCTGACCCTCGATGGAGGAAGCTGGACGAACGGGGGACAGAATTTGACCATTGGCCTAGATGGTTTCGACAACAACCTGACGATCCAGAACGGCGGGGTGGTTTCTAATGCCAACGCCTATGTCGGGAAGAATGCCGGTGCGAACAGCAACTCGGTGGTGGTGACGGGAGCTGGCTCGACGTGGGGTAATTCCGGAGTGCTGGAGGTGGGCTCTGCGGCGACCAATTCGGAAAATAGTGTGCTGGTTGCCGATGGGGGAACTATTTTTGCCACCGACCTAACGGTTCATGCCGGCAACCGCTTTGACCTCGACCGCGATGGCACGCTCAAGGTGGCCGGGGATTTCAATGCAACTCAGGCGGGTGAATTTAACTGGGAAAGTGGCGGCCATCTTGCACTCACCAACGGAGACCTGTCGGGGGTGACTCAAATTGTTGGTTCGGACAAGACCTTGACCATTGAGGACGGAGTTTGGCTGAGCGGCGGGAATGATCTCAGCATTGGTGCAGAGCGGACCGATAACAATAATGCGGTGACCGGTTCGGTCTCGGCAGCAGGTCAGTCCCTGTATGTGGGTAAGCGAGGTTCCGGAAACAGCCTAACGGTGCTGGATGGCGACACGATTGAATCCGGCACGGGCTACATCGGCGAGATTTCTACGGCCAAGAACAACAAGGTCATGGTGAGTGGAACGAATTCGGTTTGGAACAATGCCGACGGTCTGTATGTGGGCTATTTCGGTGCAGATAACAAACTTTCCATCGAAGATACCGGTCGGGTGAACAGCAAGAATGGTTTTATTGGGTTTGAAGCCGGGGCGGATGGGAATACGGTAGCGGTTCGTGGTTCAAATTCGTTGTTGAACCTCAGCGAAAACCTATATGTGGGTTCGCGCGGGCAGAACAACAGCCTAACGATTGACGGAGGAGGGGTGGTCTCCAATGTAAATGCAACGGTCGGTGTGTACGCGGGTGCCGACGACAATACGGTTGATGTGACGGGCGGAGGATCGCTCTGGGTGAATACAGGTGTCTTGGCCATCGGCACAAACGGAAACAGCGGCAATGCGGTTGGTGTTTCCTCTGGCGGTCGGGTGGAAGCGGCCGAGCTGTTGGTACACGATGGAAACAGCTTTAATTTGAATGCGGGCGGCACGCTCGCGATGAGCTCCAACTTCAACGCATCTGTCATAGCCCAGCCCAACTTGAACTGGGACTCCGGCGGTAACCTTTCCGTTGCGGGTGCGCTGACGGGCATTACGAATTTGACGGATGGCCGAATCCTGACGTTGGATGGGGGCGATGCAACGTGGGACTTGCTCAACACCAACATTCTCGTTGGCGGCGATGGGGAGAGCGGCTCCACGTTGGTATCGACCAATGGAGCCCTTGTTCGGGCAGCTAATTTTTATGTGGAAGGTGCAGGAAACTCAATGAATGTGGCCAGCAATGCCTGGTTGCTAGCGGGTGACGGAGCGACAACCAATGATCTTTCCAGTGGGGGAATGTTGCTGGCTTCCACCAATGGAGCGACTCTGTTGGTGCGTGATGATGCATCGGTCTGGATTGCTGAAACGCTACGGATCGGAGTGAATACAACCAATACGGGTTCTGCTTCCGTATCAGACGGCGGAATGATTACGGCAGGAAACTTGGTGATTGCCGACACCAACAGCGCATTCAATTTGAACGACGGCGGTACGCTGGCGATGACGGATGACTTCGATGCATCCATGGGTGGGTTTAGCTGGGCGAATGGCGGCGACCTTTCCGTCGGCGGCGACCTTTCCGGTATGTTGGGCGAATTAGACGGAACCAACAAGACGCTGACGCTCGACGGCGGAAATTGGACGGAAGCCGCCGGTGATATAACCGTCGGTCAATCCGGTACGGGCAACTGGCTGAACATCATCAATGGCGGGCTTGCCGCAAACGTCGATGGATACATCGGCTATTCTTCTAATGCGTTAAACAATGCGGTGACCGTGAGCGGCAGCAACTCGGTATGGAACAACAGCGGCGAGTTGCATGTGGGCTATTATGGATCATTGAATGCCTTGGGCATTGTGGAGGGTGGCGGTGTAACCAATGTGGACGGCTATGTCGGGTCGCAGGTTGGAGCATCGAACAACATCGTATGGGTTGAGGGCGACGGCTCGCGCTGGATCAACACCGGAACGCTGGCTGTGGGTAACTCCGCAACCAATACATTCAACTCGGTAACGGTCACCAATGGCGCACTGGTACAGGCGGGCGGTCTGGAGATCGACATTGATGATGCCTTCAACCTGAACCGTGGCGGCACGCTCGACATCACCGGCGGCTTCGATGCATCCATCGACGGCTTTAACTGGAACAAGGGCGGCACGTTATCGGTGGGCGGCACCTTATCGAACATGGGAACCACCAATCTGGTGGTCGGCACATTAACCAACGCCTATGCCTATCTGGATGATGAGCACAAGCTGGTGTTGAACGGGGGCGGAACATGGGACAACGGTCTGACCAATCTGATCGTCGGCTTTGAAAGCTCGAACACCGCATTAACGATCACCAATGGCGCTTCGGTCATGAATGCGGATGGCTACATCGGCTATTCTTCTAATGCGTTAAACAATGCGGTGACCGTGAGCGGCAGCAACTCGGTATGGAACAACAGCGGCGACCTGTATGTGGGAGCTTTCTGGAATACGGAAAGCAATCTGGTGAACGCAGGAGCTAATAATTCGCTGACGGTATCGAATGATGGTTGGGTGGTTGTCGGTGAAGCTGGCGAGGAACTGGGATTGACGTATGGCGGCGGAATTGGCGTGGCCTCAACCAACGGGGTCGAGCTGGTGGTGGGCAACGGTTTCATTACTGCCGAGCAGGGACTCCATATCGGGGTGGATGAGACTAAAACGGGTGTGGTCACGGTTCGCGCGGCGGGTTCGGCCACCCTGAGCGAATTGAATATTGAGTCGAATAGTGTCTTCAACCTCTACGGCACACTGAATATGACGGGCGACTTCGATGGGAAGAAAGCCGGCTTTAAATGGGAGGATGGCGGTGATCTGGTCATGATGGACAGCCATCTGTTTAATATTTCATCCCTGTCTGGTTCCAATAAAACCGTCACGATTAAAGAGGCTTCTGCTGAAGAGTCCAAAATAGCGATATCTATACCATTATGAACAATATC